>JAJCXL010000376.1 GCA_029263435.1 Acidobacteriota bacterium
GCCGATCGAGTCGCGCGGCTCGGCGGACTCCACAAGATGATGGCGTGGACGAAGCCCATCCTCACGGACAGTGGCGGCTTTCAGGTGGCGAGCCTTCAGGCGTTGCGGAAGATCGACGACGAGGCCGTGACGTTCCGATCGCACATCGACGGCTCGCTCCACGTTCTGTCTCCGGAAAGAGCCGTTGAGATCCAGGAGAAGCTTGGCTCGGACATCGCGATGGTGCTCGACGAGTGCGTCCTGTTTCCCAGTGACGAGGGCTCCGTACGGCGCGCGGCGGAGAGAAGTCTCGCTTGGGCCGAGCGGTGCAAACGTGCTCACCGCCGAGAAGGCCAGGCGCTGTTCGGGATCGTACAAGGCGGTGTGTACGAGGATCTTCGGAGAGACAACGCTCGCGCTCTCGTCGACATGGACTTTCCCGGCTTCGGTATCGGTGGGCTCGCGGTGGGCGAGCCGTCGGATCTCACGAGAGACATCACCTACATCACGACCGAGGAGCTCCCGCGAGACAAACCTCGCTACTTGATGGGAGCCGGAACCCCGACGGATTTGGTGGAATCGGTCGCCAGAGGGGTGGACATGTTCGACTGCGTGCTGCCAACCAGAAACGCGCGTAACGGCACGTTGTTCACGAGCCGCGGGAAGCTTCCTCTGAAGAACCGGCGTTTCGCGGATGACGAAGGACCCCTGGATCCCGATTGCGACTGCTATACGTGCCGGAACTTCTCGCGGGCCTACCTTCGACACCTCTTCGTCGCCAAGGAGATGACGGGGCGAACGTTGAACACGATTCACAACCTCCACTTCTATCTCGGCCTCATGCAGCGGATCAGGGACGCGATTGCCGGGAGTCGATTCGAGGAGCTCAGACGAGAGCTTTCAGCCATCGACGGCGCTTCGGCTTGAAGCGCTAAAACCGCTGAACTATGATGACTAGATGTTCCCGGCTTGGTCCGTCCTCTTGCAGAGCACCGGTACGCCGTTCGGCAATCCGCTGTTCCTGATGCTGATCATCTTCGGCATCTTCTATTTCATCGTCATCCGGCCCGCTCGCAAGAGCCAGCAAGACACGGAGACCATGCGCGACACCGTCAAAAACGGCGACCGCGTGTTGACCAATGGCGGCATCTACGGCACTGTCGTCGGTGTCTCGGAAGACTCCATCCAGCTGCGGATCGCGGACAGCGTCAAGGTCCAGCTCGCGAAATCTGCGATTGCTCAGCGGATCGACGAGCCTGGTAAGAGCGCTTGAATTCAAGAACCGCCGGCCCTAGTCCAGAATAGCCGGCGGAGCGGAGTCGTGTTTCCATGAAGAAAAACCTGCGTTGGAAGTCCCTGCTCATTCTCGCCGTGATCGTTGCGAGCACCTGGGCGTTTTATCCCCCAGAGGAGAAAATCAAGCTTGGCCTCGATCTCAGAGGCGGCATCCACCTCATCATGAAGGTGAACACCGTGGACGCGCTCCTGGCGGTGACGGACGAGACCGCGGAGGCGATCACCGAGAGGCTCGATGACGACAGCATCAACTTCTCGAACGTCGAGCGCCAGGCTCCGGGAGAGCTCACTCTGACAGGGCTGGACATTAATAAAGATAGCGAGTTCCGTCGGATCATGGACACGGCCTTTCCCACCTGGGACCTCCGTCGCGAGGACGCCGGAAACTACGCTCTCGAGATGCGTCGGGCGGACGTGGGTCTTCTCGAAGACGACACCGTGACTCAGGCGATCGAGACGATCCGACGCCGCATCGACGCGCTCGGCGTGGCGGAGCCCGTCATTGCGCCGCACGGCGCCACCGGCAATCAGATCCTCGTTCAACTCCCCGGCTTCGACGATGTCGCGCGGGCCAAGAACCTGATCAAGGAGACCGCCAAGCTGGAGCTCAAGATCGTCCGCAGCGTAGGGCTCTCCGAGGAGCAGCTTCTCGGTGGACGCCCCCTCCCACCCGGCGCCGACATCGTGCCGGGCGTCACGGATGAGTTGGGAAACCAGGCCTACTACCTTCTCGACCGAGTGCCGATCATTACCGGGCGCGACCTCAAAAACGCCAGTCCCGGCATCGACCCGGAGACGAGCTCCCCGGATATCAGCTTCACCTTGAAGCCGGAAGCGGCCAGCAAGTTCCAGGCGGAGACGCGAGAGAACCTGGGCCGACAGCTCGCGATCGTCCTCGACGAGGAGGTACTCACAGCGCCTACGATCAACGGCGTGATCTACGACCGAGGCCAGATCACCGGTAGCTTCACAACCCAGTCCGCCTACGACCTCGCGCTCCAACTGCGCTCCGGTGCGCTTCCCGCATCCCTTGAGTACCAGGAAGAGCGCACGGTCGGTCCGAGCCTCGGGGCCGACTCGATCCGAAGCGGCGTCGGCGCGTCGCTCGCCGGCTTGGCGGCGGTCGTGCTGTTCATTCTCTTGTACTACAAGCTTTCGGGCATCAACGCGGTGGTGGCGCTCGCACTCAATCTCCTCATTCTCCTCGGTGCCCTGGCGTATTTTTCCGCGACCCTGACTTTGCCGGGCATCGCGGGCGTGATCCTGACCATCGGTATGGGGGTCGACGCGAACGTTCTGATCTTCGAAAGGATCAAAGAGGAGATGCGGGCGGGAAAGACCCCCCGGACCGCCATTTCGGCAGGTTTCGGCAAAGCGTTTTGGACGATCTTCGACGCAAACGTCACCAGCCTCGTCGCCGCGGCAATCCTTTTTCAGTTTGGCACCGGTCCGGTGCAGGGCTTCGCGGTAACGCTCTCGATAGGACTCATCTCGAACATGTTTACCGCCATTTTCGTTTCGAGATTCATCTTCGACCTCATCCTCGGCGGACGACGCCAAGTAGAAGCGTTGAGCATCTAGCAGGACTGCAATGGATATTATTGGCGATACCCAAATCAACTGGCTGAAGTACCGCTGGTACTTCATTTCTCTGTCGCTCATCATCGTCGCGATCGGCGCCTTCGACATCGCGCGCAAGGGCGGCCTGCGCTACGGCATCGATTTTTCGGAGGGGACCATCGTCACCGCGAAGTTCGCCGAGGAGCCTCAGGTCGATGCGATCCGCGACGAGCTCCAGCGCTCCGGCGTCGATAACGCAGTGATACAGCGCTACGACCGAGATGAGCTCAACATGGTCATGATCCGGGTAGAACGCTCACCCACGGAAGGTGGGGAGCTCGACGACGCCGCCAACGCGATCTTGGCAACGCTCGAAACAGACCTCCCCAACCACACGCTCGTCGACTCGAGCACCGAGATCGTGGGTCCGGTCGTCGGCGAAGAGCTGCGACGCAAAGCGCGCAACGCGACGTTGTTCGCGCTTTTCGCCATGCTCGCCTATATCGGTTTTCGTTTCGAGTTCGTCTACGGTATCGGCGCCACCGTCGCAGTCATCCACGACGTTTTGGTGACGCTCGCGCTGGTCTCCGTGTTCGACATCGAGATCACGCTCTATTTGATCGCGGCGTTTCTCACCCTGGTGGGCTACTCCGTGAACGATACGATCGTGATCTTCGACCGCGTCCGTGAGAACCGCAAGCTGGTCCGGCGAAGCTCTCTGGCAGAGATCATGAACTTGTCGATCAACCAGACCCTGCGACGCACGGTTCTGACTTCGGGGCTGACGCTATTCGTCGTCATCGCGCTCTACGTCATGGGCGGCGCAGTCCTTCGCGGGTTCTCCTTCGTTCTCGTCGCCGGAGTCATCGTCGGCACTTATTCCTCCATCGCCATCGCTTCGCCGATCGTCATGTGGTGGCGAGGTCTACGAGGGCGCCCCGCCCGTTCGCGCAGCAAAGCCAGCGCGGCAGCCAGAGTCTAGCAGCCCGCGCTCGAGCCGTAGTAGACTACGGATGAGGGGTGGGTCGTGGCCGATACCGTCGACGAGCACGCACGGGCGCAAGCATACGAGCGCGGTCTGTTTACGGACACGCTCTCCCACCGCAATGCGCACCCGGTTGGGCTGAGGACCTGCGGCCCGGTGGGCGTCGCCGCACACGCCGTCGCTCTTGGCGCCTTGGTCATCGGTTCACTCTACTCCGCGCACCCCAACCTTTCGCCGCGCCGACTCACGAGTACGATCTTGCAGTTCGCGCCACCGCCGCCGCCTCCACAGAATGAGGGATTGACGGTCGCACGGAGCCAGGAAGCGGCTTCAGCGTTCGATGGCCGTGTGCGCCGCGCCAGCATTCCAATCGAGATTCCCAATGAAGTGCTGACGCCGACGTTCGAGCTCGGTGCGGGTTTCCCGATGGCGACGGAAGGTTTCGAGTCCGGCAATCCGTTGGGCCTGGCCGCCGGCCTCCGCGACGGGGTCGTCGGCGGCGTCCCCAGCGGCACCGTTGGCGGCGTGATCGGAGGGACGGGAACGTCGATTCCGCAGTTCCCCACCCCGGACGTCGGACCACGGCCCATCCGAATGCCGAAAGCGAGGTTTAGCGCGGAGGCGATCCGCCAAAACGTCACCGGCTCCGTTCGGTTGCTCGCGGTGATCGACGAGCAGGGGAACGTCAAAGTCCTCGAAGTCACGCGATCCATTCCCGAGCTCGACGCGATCGCAATCCGAACGGTTGAGTCGAGTTGGCGGTTCGAACCGGCCACGAAAAAGGGTCGCCCGATCTCCTGTGTGAGCAATCTGGTCGTGCGTTTCAACCTCCGCTAACCCCGCCGGACGGCAGGGTTGACACCCCGAAAACCTCGGTTTAGTATGTGGCGCTCGATCGGAACGGTGGTGAGCCGGAACTCCTTCCAGGGATGCTGCTCGGTCTTAGCCGGTCAAACCTGGCAAGGGTTTCAAAGTCCACCGTTCTCGTAGACGGCACGACTCCGAGTTGGGGAGAGGAGAGAGCGGTATTCGCCCTCGAAACCATTTATTGATGGGTGAGCTGGAACTTTTCGCTGAACTTGGTGTCTAAAGCTTTACCGAGTCGAGTTCGCCTCTAGACTCCATTCGGTGGGGAATACGAAATACGTTTGAAAAACGTTTCATATAAATAACAGTAACGCGAAGCTCTTCATCAACTCCCGAAAGGAGCGCCGAAAGTCGTGGCAAAGAACGCACCAGATGATAAACCGGCCCCCAAGAAGGAACTATTCGCTCTGTCGGTAACGCCAGACTCGACGAGTGCAGCGAGATCCATGGGCACCTTCTTGACCTCGTTGCTCATCCAGGGTGGCATCCTGGCGGGAATGGTCATCGTTCCGTTGCTTGCAACGGACAACCTGCCGACGCCGGAGGGCATCATGACTTTCATGGCTCCTCCGCCACCACCGCCACCACCACCACCACCGCCGCCACCACCGAAAGCGCGACCCAGACCGGCCGCGCCTCGACCGGTGTTGGCTGCCACTCCGCAATTCGTTGCTCCCGTGGAAATTCCGGACGATATCGGCATGGATGACGTCGGCGTCGATTTCGGCGTTCCCGGCGGTGTCGAAGGCGGCGTCCCCGGCGGTGTCATCGGCGGAATCGTGGGTGGTCTACCCGACGCTCCGCCACCACCGAAGAAGCAGGCACCTATTCGAGTCGGTGGTGACATTCAAGCTCCGACCAAGATCAAGGATTCGGCGCCGAGCTACCCGGAAATCGCCAAGCAAGCCCGGGTCCAGGGCATCGTGATTCTCGAGGCCATCATCGATCCGTCGGGCAACGTGACGAACGTGCGTGTGCTGCGCTCCATCCCGCTGCTGGATCAAGCCGCCATCGACGCGGTGAAGCAGTGGAAGTACGAGCCCACGATGCTCAACGGCGTTCCGGTACCCATCGTCATGACCGTGACGGTAAATTTCGCCCTGAGCTAGCGCTCTTTCGTATGAGTTTTGAGTTCTTTTTCTTAAGTTGATAATTCGACACCCAAGTCATAGGCAAACAGGAGGAAATAATGTCGTTTAGCTTGATCGATATTTGGAATCACATGGGATTCACGGCAAAAGCGGTGAATTTCACGATGTTGCTCATGTCCATCTATTCGCTGAGCATCATGATCGAGCGGTTCATGACGTTTAGAAAGGCGAAGAAGCAGTCTCGCCTCTACGCTCCCAAGGTCGCGAAACTCCTCAAAGACGGCAAGATTCAAGATGCCATCAAGGTCAGCAGTGGCAAAGACGTCAAGAACAGCCACCTCGCCAAAGTGCTGCTCGCCGGATTGCAGGAGTACCAGTACCAGAAGGAAAGCGGCGAGGGATCGCGTTCCGACATGATGGAATCGGCTCATCGCGCCATCGAGCGGGCGACCGCGCTGAACTTGACCGACCTCAAACGCGGACTCTCCGGTCTCGCGACGGTCGGAGCGACAGCCGTGTTCGTCGGACTGTTCGGAACGGTGGCCGGCATCATCAACGCGTTTCGCGGCATGGCCATGTCCGGCTCAGGCGGAATCGGTGCGGTTTCGGCTGGTATCGCGGAAGCGCTCGTCGCGACGGCGTTCGGTCTGTTCGTCGCCATCCCGGCCGTGTGGGCGTTCAACTACTTGATCGCGCGCGTGGAAGGCTTCACCGTCGAGATGGACAATAGCGCCTCGGAGCTCATCGACTACATGGCCAAGAAGACGGCCGGCTAATGCCCGTTAACGCGATTGACACAATGTCCATCAAGGAGACAACGCTATGGGTATGAGCGGTGGTAGTGGTAAAGGTTTAAACAGTCAAATCAATGTGACGCCGCTTGCCGACGTCATGCTGGTTTTGCTCATCATCTTCATGGTCATTACCCCCTTACTCCAGAAGGGTGTCGACGTTCAGCTTCCCGAAGCCGAGTACGCCGCCGACCACCCAGACAGTGAAGAGGTCGTGAATGTCGCCATCCGGTTGGACAACACGGTCTTTCTCAACAACCTTCCCATCCCGGAGTCCGAGCTGGTCACCAAACTCACGGAGACATTCGAGGGCAAGGCTCAGCGGATCCTCTTTCTCAAAGCCGACCAGGCCTTGGAGTACCAAGACGTCATGCGCGTCATGGCGCTCTGCCGAGACGGCGGCGCGGACGAGATCGGGCTCATTACAGATAAAAAGGTTGACGGCTAGCTGTCGACCTGTGAACACATTCAACGTATAAGGGAGCACAGTTATGGGAATGTCAGGAGCTGGCGACGGCGGCGCGATGAGAGATCCCAATGTGACGCCGATTATCGACGTCATGTTGGTGCTTCTCATCATCTTCATGGTCGTGACGCCATTGACGCAGGCGGGTCTCGACGTCGAGTTACCCGAGTCGGCCGACAATATTCAGACGGATGCGGCGCCCGACCCGAATCAATTGGTACTCGACATCGATTCCGCAGGCCAGGTGACTATCAACAAGCAGCCGGTCACCCGGGATGAATTGCCGTTGCGGGTCCGCGATATCTTCGAGACCCGCTCCGATAAGACGATCTTCATGCGCGCCGCGCCCACCCTGAAATACGGTGACGTGGTAGCGATCCTGGACGTCGTCCGTGGAAACGGTGTGACCCGAGTCGGTATCGTCCCGAACGATCCGATGGCGGGCGGTGGAGGCGGCAGCCGCTAGCTTTTCACCGACACGTTAACTCTGGCTGGAAGGGGATTCACCCCCTTCCAGCCTTTTTTTTGTGCTCATCGAGCGACGGTGACGATTGAAGCTCGATGACGATGGCACTCGGCCCAGACGGAGGACCGGTAACGCGGGCCTCTCCGCCGTGACGACGCGCAATTCTCGCGACGAGCGCGAGACCGAGACCAACCCCATCCGTGCCATCGTCTATTCTCGGCCGGACCCCACGGTAAAACGGCTCGAAGACCCGTATTCGCTCTTCGGCGGGAATCCCGTCGCCGCCATCGGCCACTGTCACCCTCACTCTACCCATGGCGACCTCCTCAACGAAGACTTCGACCGGCGGACGCCCATAGCGCTTCGCGTTCGATAGTAGATTTCGCAGCATCCGTCGGAGCAATCTCTCACTCCCCTGGAGCATGACCCGCCCGCCCGACACGGAGGCACCGAATCCTGAGGCCTCTTCCTTCGCCAACGATAGGAGGTCGACCGGTCCGGTCGGTTCGGCCTCAGCGTTGGGCGCGGTGTCGAGTCTCGAGACGAGGAGGAGCTCCGACAACAAGGCATCCAGCTCCTCGATATCGGAAGCGATGCGCTCTCGCAGTTCGGGCGGCGCGTGCTCGTCGAGGAGCTCGAGCCCGAGCCGTATCCTCGTGAGGGGCGAACGGAGCTCATGGGAAGCTCCGGCCAGCAGCATTTTCTGAGAGCTCATCAGGGTCTCGATCCGTTCTGCGGCGCGGTTGAAGCTCGCCGCCAGCTCGGCGACCTCGTCCTGCCCTTCCACTCGGACCCGGGCCGAGAGCTCTCCCCCGCCCCAAGTCTCGACTTGGCCCTGAAGACGCTCCAGTCGGCCTGTGAGCCGCCTCACGAGGGGATAGGTACCGACTGCGACCGCAACACTCAGCAAAAGAAGGACCGAGACGACGCCGGCGGAATCTCGGACGGCCCGCCCGTGTCGAACGACGACCCAGCGGCCGTCCGAGAGTAAGAGTGCCAGCGTAAAGCCCTCCCCGCGGCTCGGCAGGATCCGGCTTCCGGCCCAACTCATTTCCGGACGAGGCAGCGGGTCGCCTACGGACGCGACGGGCGCGCCCGTGGGCGCCCACACCGTCGAGCTGATATGGAACTCTCGGGCAAGGCGCTCGAGGACGCGCGAGACCTCGGTTGGTGGCTCATTCGGCGGTGGAAGGATCTCTTCCGCAACAGCCGCCAGAGCCTCCAATCCCCTCCTGTCTCGGTGGTGCGCCATCCAAAACGCGAGCGAGACCAGCACCCCGAAGAGCACGAGGATGCCGATAAAGGTGAGATAGATCTGCCAGTAGAGCCGCCTCACTCCGGGTTGCCTTTGAACAGGTAACCGACCCCACGGATCGTCACGATTCGGCGGGGAGCCTTGGGCTCACGCTCGATGGCAGCCCGAATCCGAGAGACGTGCACATCGATCGAGCGGTCGAATGCCGAGAGGGTAACCCCGCGGACTTGGGCCGCAAGCGCCTTGCGGCTCATGACTCGTCCGGCATTCGTTGCCAGCGCCATGAGCAGATCGAACTGATAACTCGTCAAGGACCGCAGTTGCCCACCCAGATGCACCGAGCGCTCGCGTGGGTCAATCGTCAGGGCTCCGAAGCGTAGAGGTGGAGGTGGGGGTAGCGGAGTCGCTTCGGACCCGGAGACCCGACGGCGCCTCGTCAAAGCGCGCAGCCGGGCGAGAAGCTCTCGCGGGTTGAACGGCTTGGGAAGATAGTCGTCGGCGCCGAGCTCCAGGCCCACGATCCGGTCCATCTCATCCCCTCTGGCGGTTAACATCAGAACGGGGATATCGGAGGCGCGGCGGAGCTCCGTGAGGATCTCGAACCCATCGACTTCCGGGAGCATGACGTCCAGAATCAGGGCATCGAAGGGCTCCTGGCGCGCCCGCGCGAGACCTGGCCGGGGATCGTTCTCAACCACCGTTTCGAATCCGCGGCCACCGAGATACTCCGAAAGCATCGAAGTGAGGCGTTCATCATCGTCGATAACGAGGATTCGAGCCGTCATGAAAGACCGTCGAGATCACGAAGGGCGAGACCGTACTTGGTGTACGACCTCGCCCCGGGTAGAAAGGGTGAAGAATAGGATCGGCTTAGTGGCTGGTCGTCCCTGATGCCGCCGATTCAGCCGCTTCGGCCGCCTGCGCTTTCTGGGCTTGTGCTTGCGACTCGCGAAGCGCCATGGCGCGGTCACGGAGCTCGTTGGCCTCCGCTGTCAGCGCCTCACTCTGGCGAGGATTGACTTTCGCTTTCTCGCGCAAGAGAAGGTTCTTGTAGATCAAGGCATCGACGTACTCGGCGTTGATCTCGAGCGATTGGTCGAGCTGGGCGATACCCAAGTCGATGTACTCGCCTTTGTCGGCGCTGGCGAGGTCGGGGTCACGATAGACCTTGTCCCAGTAATGCACCGCGATGAGATAGTAGCCTTCCGGGTCTTGCGAGTTGACATCGCGCGCCTTACCAAGCCAATCCATCGTCTCCTCGAACCGGCCGTACTTGTTCAACAAATTCGCGACCTGCCGATAGCCCAGCGCGTCATTGGGGCTCATCTCGACCGGCTTCTTGTAGGCCTCGATCGCTTGCTCGAGGAGCGGCATTTCCTCGGGATCATGGAATCGCTCGTAGACGTCGGCGAGGGCGTAATACCGCTCGGGCGTCTCCGGGTCGTACTCGATGAGTCCCTTGAAATAGAGCTCGGCGTTCTGGAAATCGTCGAGGTTGTCCCGATAGATCGCTGCGAGCTGCTCCATCGAGTATTGCTGGTAGGGCTTGAGCATCTCGAACTCAGGGGTGTGCTCACGGGAAAGCTCGAGAGCTTTCTCGTAATCTGCAATGCCGGCGTCGAGATAAGCCTCGTTGGTCGCGTCCTCGACGACGGACGGCTTATACAGCAAATGACTGCTGCTACCGCGATAGAAAATCGTCGTCACCAACACCCGTGGATCCGCGTTGGGGTCGAGATCGAGCGTCGTATTGTAATAATCGATGGCGTCTTGATATTCCTTGTTCGCATACGCCTGATTGGCCTGTTTGAAAGCCCGGCGCGATTTGAGCATTTGTAACTTTTCGCTCACACCGCAACTGGTCGTCGCGAACATGGCTAGCAAGACGATGGCGACTTTATGGGTCCTCATAGTCAAAAAACCCTCTCTTCCCTTAGCAGTCATTTTGGGGAGCGCAGTATATATAGCGATTTCCGGCCAGTCAAGGACGTCGCCTACCCTGGCGGCGGTGCGAGCCCATCCTTGATCCGACCAACCGCTAGAGCCTATCATGCCTGGACACAGGCGCGCCCGTCCAGTATCCGCCGGCGCGCTTTTTTTCCGGATGATCCGATTCGAAAATATCCTAGATAAGGTCCGCGCCTACCAGCCGGATGGCGATCTAGAGCTTCTCAGACGCGCTTATGTGTTCTCCGCTCGAGAGCATCGCGGGCAAAGTCGCAAATCAGGGGAGCCCTATCTCGTTCATCCGCTGGAAGTTGCGAACATATTGGCCGAAATGCGCCTCGACGTCGTGTGCGTCGTGTGCGGCCTCTTGCACGACGTCGTCGAGGACACCCTCACGACGACCGAGGCGGTCGAGGAGTATTTCGGAGCCGAGGCCGCCCACATCATCGAGGGGCTGACCAAAATCAGCAAGATCGAGTTCGCTTCCGCCGAGGAGCATCAGGCGGAGAACTTCCGCAAGATGCTGATGGCCATGGTCGACGACATCCGCATCATCCTCATCAAGCTTGCAGACCGGCTCCACAACATGCGGACGCTGCAGCATTTGTCGGACGACCGACGCCTCCACATTGCGAACGAGACTCTCGAGATCTACGCCCCCCTCGCCGGGAGGCTTGGCATCGGAAAAATCAAGTCGGAGCTCGAAGAGCTCTGTCTCAAGAATATCGATCCCAAAGCCTATGGGGTGCTCGCGGCGCGCGTCGAAGCCAAGAGAAAGTGGGCGGAAGACTTCATCACCGAAATCCGCGGAGTGCTCAAGAAAGCTCTCGAGGAGAACGGCATCGAAGCCGAGATCCACGGGCGGACCAAGAGTATCTACAGCATCCACCAAAAGATGCAGCGACAACGGATCGAGCTCGACAAAGTCTACGACTTCATCGCGCTGCGCATCATCGCGGCAAACATCAAAGATTGTTACGGCACTTTCGGCATCATCCACAATACTTGGCGACCGGTCCCGGGCCGGATCAAAGACTTCATTGCCATGCCGCGACAAAACGGGTACCGCTCCCTCCATACGAGCGTCATCACGGATTCGGGCGTGCCCTTCGAAGTACAGATTCGAACACCTGAGATGCACCTCGTCGCCGAACAGGGCATTGCCGCTCACTGGAAATATAAAGAGGGACGGCCGCTCGCGGAAGACGACGTCAAGAACTTCGCGTGGCTTCGCCAAATCATAGATTGGCAACGAGAGGTGGACGACCCGCACGAGTTCTTGAACGAGCTCAAAGTCGACCTCTACCCGGAAGACGTGTTTTGTTTCACGCCCCAGGGTGACGTGAAGTCATTTCCTCGCGGCGCGACCCCTATCGACTTCGCCTATGCCATCCACACTGATATCGGGCATCAATGCGTCGGCGCCCAAGTCAACGGACAGATGGTGCCACTGCGTCACCAGCTGAAAAACGGCGACATCGTCGAGATACACACGCAAAGAGGCCACGGACCCAATCGAGACTGGCTCGGCATCGCCAAAACATCCAGAGCTCGAAACAAGATTCGGACTTTGCTGAACGCTACCGAACGGAAGCGCAGCATAGAGATCGGACGCAAGCTCCTCGACAAGGAATCGAGACGCATCGACCTCAGCCTCAAGCAAGTGAGCCAATCCGCCGGGTTCAGCGAGCTGTTGCGCGAATACGGGTTCAACAAGGCAGACGAGCTCCACGCTGCCGTCGGATACGGAAAGCTGTCGCCGCGAAACGTCCTCGCCCGCTTCGGGAGCCAAAGCCCCAACGAGCAAAAAGGTGCCGGTGCGAGCCTTGCCCGAGCGGTCAAACGGGTGTTGAGCCGCGGGGAAGCGAAAATCAAAGTGAACGGGATGGACGATCTGATGGTCTATCGCGCGAAATGCTGCAATCCCGTCCCCGGCGAAAGCATCACCGGCTATGTCAGTCGCGGTAAGGGGGTCTCGGTCCACGCCGTCAACTGCGCGAACTTCCTCAACTTGATGGTCGATCCAGAGCGCCGTATCGACGTTTCGTGGGACGGAGCGAAAGAAACGAAGTACGAGATCACCCTTTCGGTGAGCGTCGAGGACCGCAAAGGCATCCTCGCGGACATCACCTCGATCATCGCCGACACGAACACCGACATCCGCAACGTCGCTGCAAACACCTTCGAAGATCAGAAGGGGACGATTGACGTCACCGTATCGATCTCGAACGTCAAAGAGCTCGACCGCATCGCGCGTTCCATCAAGGGCATCGATGGCGTGCTAGGGGTAGAGCGACCCGGCTCAAAGAAAGAATCTGATAGGAGTGCCACCGCATGAAACGCGCGATTCGCAGTAATGACGCCCCCGCCCCGATTGGGCCCTACAGCCAAGCCGTACAGGTCGGAAGCCTGGTTTTCGTTTCCGGCCAGGTGCCTTTCGATCCCGCGACCGGCGAAATGGTCGAGGGTGACATCAAAGTACTGACCAAGCGTTGTATGGACTCGGTCATAGCCATTCTCGAGGCCGCCGAGCTCACCGCGAGCCACATCATCAAGACTCAGATCTACCTCGCCGATATGGGGGACTTTCAGGCAATGAACGAGGTCTACGGCTCGTACTTCACCGAGGGCATTCCCCCTGCGCGAGCAGCGGTGCAGCCGGCGCGCTTGCCCAAAGACGCGAGGATCGAGATCGAGGTCATCGCCAGCACCGAGACTTGAGGCCTCTGACCTGAGCGGTCGCCTCGTGCTGTCACTCGGCTGCTAGGCGTCGAGCTCTTTCGCCATCTCCTTGATGGATCGAAAGCTGTAGATCCCGGTGTTGTGCCCATCGGACCAAGAGATCTGAATGGCGTAGTTTCCCACTGGATCGATCTTGACGGCCCGGAAGTTCGACGGGAGCAGGAGGACGAGCTGCTTCCGGTCTCCGGTCCACTCATCGACGCACACGGCGCACGGGCAATGATTGCGTAGAAAATCGAAGGGCAACACCGTGTCGGAGCCGTCGGTCCAGACGATCTTGAGCTTACCGTTGTCTTCTAGGATCTCTTTCGGCTGGTCCGAGGATCCACTTTCGAAGTTCGCCCGCGCGACCGCAGCGGCCACTTTGGAGGCAATCTCTCGAAAAGATTTCGCGGCAGCCGAGTCCGGCTTACGCGAAACGATGGGCGTGCCGGCATCGCCCGCGAGAGTCACTTCCGGATCGATCGCGATACCTCCCAGAAATGGGATACCGAGCTCGGAGCTAATCGTCTCCCCACCGCCTTTGCTGAAGATGTAAGTTCGCTCGTCGCAATGAGAGCATGCGAAGTAGCTCATGTTCTCGATGATCCCGAGCACTGGGACGTGCACCGGGGTGAACATCCTCAGGCCTTTCTCCGCGATAGTTCGCGCCACATCTTGCGGGGTCGTCACGATGATGGCACCCGTGAGAGGGACGCTCTGAGTGAGTGTCAGCTGAACATCGCCCGTTCCCGGCGGAAGGTCGATGAGCAAATAGTCGAGCTCACCCCACAACACGCCGGACATGAACTGCTGCACCAACCGGGTCGCCATCGGCCCGCGCCAGATGACGGGCGTCTCCTTCGTCGTCAGAAAGCCCATCGACATGAGCTTCACGCCGTGAGCCTCGAGGGGGATGAGGCGCTGTTGCTCATCGGCTTCGGGGCGATCGGACACGCCGAACATCGTTCCCTGAGACGGGCCGTAGACGTCGGCGTCGCACAAACCCACCCGCGCCCCAGCCTGGGTGAGAGCAAGGGCGAGGTTCGCCGCCACCGTCGATTTTCCGACCCCACCTTTTCCGGAGGCCACCGCGATCAAGTTCTTTACCCCCGGAGGCTTCGCGCTCGCCGGCGCGGTTTGCCCGCCAGGGAGCGACTGCGGTGCTCCATCCGGCGAAGACGACACCGCCCACTTCATCTCCACGTCGGCGCGATCGATGTCAGAAAGGCCCAAAAGTGCTTTTTTCGCTTCGTCTCGGATCCGATCGACCGCTTCGCTGGCCGGGTTCGCCAGTTCAATCTCGCAGCTCACGATGGGAGCGCAAATGCGGATATTCTTGACGTATTCGAGCGATACGATGTCGCGACCCAAATCGGGATCGCGCACGGTGGCGAGTTTATCGAGAACGTCACGCTCAGTTGTCATATCACCCGATTATAAATTGAAAGCCCGGCGAGACATGTGAGATAAGAGCAGAATTCGTACTCGAGGCGGTTTCCGGGAGGGATCTGATGCTACGCACCATCATTATCTCGTTGTCGGCCGGGGTCACCTTCGGCGTCTCGGTCGCGGAGACACATCCGGAAGAGCCACAGGCGGCCACTCAGGATCAGCAACGAGAGCCCGGCCAACCCAACCAAGAGGACGAGCAGGAACGCGATCCATCACCGAGCTATTCGGAGACCGTCGTCGTTACGGCCTCCAAAGTCGAGACCGAGATCATCAATGCTCCCGCGGCCGTCAGCGTCGTCACCTCCGAGACGATCGAGAATTCCGGCGCCACGAATTACGGTGATTTGATCCGATCGGTGCCGGGGGTCAATGTTTCTCAGACCTCCGCCCGAGACATCAACGTCAGCAGCCGCGGCGCCACCTCGACGCTGTCGACCTCACAGTTGGCCTTGCTCGATGGCCGGAGTCTCTATCAAGACTTTTTCGGCTTCGTCGCGTGGGATTTCCTACCCATCGACCCGAGCGAGATCGCCCAGATCGAAGTCATCAACGGCCCCGCTTCGGCGGTCTGGGGCGCGAATGCGATGACGGGCGTAGTCAACGTCATCAGCAAGACGCCTCGCCAACTCGATGGCACGACGGTCACACTCGGCTTCGGCGCGGTGAATCGCGACGTTGTCGGAAGTGACCTCGGGACGGGCACGAGCTATCGGGTCAATGTCACGCACGCGCAGGCGGTCAACGACCGCTGGGCCTACAAATTCTCGGGTGGAGTCTCCGGAGTCGACGCCTTCGCGCGGCCCACGGGCACTGTGCCCGTCGATCCGGATCGCGGCACCGGGGGCGGCACCTACCCTCCGTTCCAGAACAAAGGCACCACCCAGCCGAAGATCGACATCCGGGTCGATTACGACCATCCGGACGGCCGTCAGAAGCTCGTCTTCGGCGGAGGCTATGCCGGCACGGAAGGGATCATTCATACCGGCATCGGTCCCTTCGATATCCAATCCGGCACCGCGTTGGGATACGCCAAGGTCAACTACACCCGGGACAACTGGAAGGTCAATTTCTTCGCCAACATCCTCGACGGCGACGCTCCGGCGCTCCTCGCCATCGGCTCCGACGGCCAGCCGATAAACTTCGCGTTCAACAACAACACTTATGACGTCGACGCGGGCAATACTCAGCTCATTGGCACGCGACACATCTTGACCTATGGCGGCAACGTCCGGTTCCAAGCCTTCGACCTCTCCATTGCCCCCCTCGGCGACAATCGGAGCGAGGGCGGCGCATACATCCAGGACGAGATCTTCCTCTCCGACCATTTTCGTTGGCTCATCGGTGGGAGGATCGACAAGTTCAGCGTGCTCGATCGCGCAGTGTTCTCGCCCCGCACGACGTTCATGATCAAGCCTCGAGCGGACCAGACGTTTCGCGTCTCGTTCAACCGCGCCTATCGCGCGCCTTCTTTGGTCAACAACTTTCTCGACGTCACCTTCGTCCAAGCCGTGGCGCTCCCCGGGGTCGGACAATACGTGTTCCCCGTCGTCGCCACCGGAAACGACGGACTCAAAGAAGAGAGCCTCACCGCCTATGAAATCGGATATACCGGTGTTGTCGGCCGCCACACCGCGAGCGCGGCGTTTTACGTGAACAAGACGAGTGACAGCATCTTTTTCACGCCCTCGGGCGCCTATAGCAGCCAGAATCCACCGCCGGGCTGGCCGCTCCCTCCACAAGTGCTCGACGCGCTCGCACAGCAAGGTATCTTGCTGCCTTCGAACTTCACTTATTTGAACTTCGAAGGAGTGACCGACAAGGGCATCGAGCTCGGCTTGAACACGGAGCTCACCTCGGAGATCCGCCTCCTCGTCAACTATTCGTGGCAAGCCGAGCCCGTGCCCATGAAAGAGGAAGACTTTTCCGAGCTCAATATTCCGCCGTCGAACCGGTTCAACGCGGGCATCAACTACGACAACGGACAGTTATTCGGAAACCTCAACGTCAACTTTACCGACAGCGCGTTCTGGACGGACGTGCTCGACGCGCGGTTTCACGGGGAGACCGAGCGCTTCACCATGGTCAACGGAAGCTTCGGGATTCGTTTCCTCGAGCAGAAGGTCACCGCCGCGGTGAAGTTTCAAAATCTCGGAAACGCCGACGCCCAGCAACACATCTTCGGCGACATCATCAAACGTCAGATCATGGGCGAGCTGAAGTTCGGCTTCTAGCTCGAGAGCACTCGACGTGAGCACGCGCTCGGTCGCGATAGGTTCGCGGGCCAGCGCCGCTTGGCGGCTACTTCAGCGATTCCATCACTTCTTCGAGGACACTCTTCGGCGGCCGAACGCGCTCGAGAGGTAGGGTCGCCAGCGGCTCGTCCACCATGTTCAAAAGCTCCACCAAATTCTCTTGGTGGGTGTTCACGTAGACGAGACCGGTGAGAAACTGCTGTTTCTCGTCCGAGTCGAGCAAGAGCTCCAGCGCCCGACGCCGACTGGTCGGGTCATAGTCGCGCTCGAGCTTCTTGAGCACGACCCGAGAGCCGTCATGGAGCTCGACCTCGGTGACACTGCCTTCCTCGTAGTCGATCTCAATCTCTTCGAAGAACGGAATGAAATCGAGCTCTTGGATGAGCTCTTCGTTCTCTTTGCCCCAGGTATAGCTCTTGGTGGAGCCGGCGTGGTTGTTGAACGTCACGCAGGGACTGATGATGTCGATGACCGCGGTTCCGTTGTGAGCGAAGGCGCCTTTCAACAGCGAGACCACCTGCTTGGGATCGCCGGCAAAGGAACGAGCGACATAGGTCGCACCGAGCTCCACCGCCAGGCTGCACAGATCGATCGGCGGAAGATCGTTGATGACAC
The DNA here is from genome assembly GCA_029263435.1 of Acidobacteriota bacterium. Taxonomy (GTDB): domain Bacteria; phylum Acidobacteriota; class Vicinamibacteria; order Marinacidobacterales; family SMYC01; genus JAJCXL01. Next base: position 17,747 of record JAJCXL010000376.1, read on the forward strand.
CGGTCTTCAGCTTCGAGCCGAGATCCGCGGTCGCCGAGAACTGACCTTTAGTGAGCCCGTAGACACCGTTGTTCTCAACGATGTACACGATCGGTAGGTTTCTGCGCAGCAGATGGACGAACTGCCCGATACCGATCGAGGCGGTGTCCCCGTCCCCGGAGACCCCGACCGCGACGAGGTCGCGATTCGCGAGCACCGAGCCGGTCGCCACCGAGGGCATACGACCATGGACCGCGTTGAAGCCATGACTCCGGCTGAGAAAATATGCGGGGGTCTTCGATGAGCACCCGATGCCCGAGAGCTTCGCCACTCGATAGGGCTCGACCCCGTACTCATAAAACGCTTTGATGAGCTGGCTGCTGATGGAATCGTGGCCGCAGCCCTTGCAGAGCGTGGACGGCTTTCCTTTGTAATCCGCCTGAGTCAGGTTCAAACGATTGACCTTCTTCGAAGGCGGAAGCGGCTTTTCTGTCGTCGTTGCCACTATCGATCTCCCTCTTGCTGTAGCAATTGTTCCGTCACCGATCGAGCGTCGATGGGGTGGCCATCGAAGTGCAGAATGCTCCTCAGCTTGGAAAGGAGCTCCGGCCGATGCCCGAGCTCCATCCTGAGAATCTGGAGCAACTGCGCGTCGCGATTTTGCTCCGTGACGTAAATCCGGTCGTACTTCTCGATGAACGCCTCGACCTCGTCGGTCAAAGGCAGCGCGCGCAGGCGCAAGTAGCTCGTCTCGAGCTCCGCTTCCGCGCGCATTTGATCGCGAGATTCGACGACGGCCCAATGGGTCGTCCCATACGCGAGGATTCCAATCGAGGCGCCCTCGGGCTCCTCGACGATGGGCTCGGGCACATACTTCTTCGCCGTCTGAAACTTGTGGGCGAGGCGGGCCATCGTCTTCTCGTAGTCTTCGGGCCGTTCGGTGTACTCCGCATAGTCGTTGTGTCCGCTTCCTCGCGTGAAGTAGGCAGCGTTCGGATGATTCGTTCCGGGCAGCGTCCGATAGGGGATCCCGTCGCCATCGACATCGCGATAACGCCCCCAGTCCTCCACTTTCTCGAGCGCTTCCGCGTCGAGCACTTTGCCGCGGTCGAGCGGTTTTTCCGGATAGACGAACGGGTCCGACATCCAGATGTTCATTCCCAGATCCAGATCCGACATCACGAAAACCGGCGTCTGAAACCGCTCTGCGAGGTCGAACGAGACACCACCGAAGTCGAAGCATTCCGAGACGGAGCAAGGAAAGAGCAGGATGTGCTTCGTGTCTCCGTGCGAGAGCAAGTAGGTACTGAGAACATCTCCCTGCGCTGTACGGGTCGGCAGGCCCGTAGATGGACCCACCCGCTGGATATCCCAAATCACGGCGGGAATCTCAGCAAAATAGCCAAGGCCGACGAACTCGGACATGAGCGAGATGCCCGGACCGCTCGTCGATGTCATCGAGCGCGCACCCGCCCAAGCAGCCCCCAAGACCATACCCACGGCGGCGAGCTCATCCTCCGCTTGTACGACCGCGAAGGTCGATTTACCGGTCTTTTCGTCGATGCGATACTCTTTTAAATAGTCGATGAGAAACTCGACCAAGCTCGAGGACGGCGTAATCGGATACCACGTCACGACGGTGACGCCGTTGAACATGGCTCCGAGCGCCCCGGCCGCGTTGCCTTCGATCAAGATCTTGTCCGTGGTTTGATCCATGCGCTCGATCTTGAGAGGGTCCGCTTTGGTCAGGTGAGTCTCGGCATATTCGAAACCGATCTCGATCGCCTTGACGTTGAGCTCGACCGCTTTTTGCTTGGTCTTGAACTGCTTTTCGATGGCGCGCCGGATCTCGGCTTTGTCGATGGACAGCAGAGAGCCGACGACCCCGACATAGATCATGTTGGCGAGGAGCTTTCGTAATCGAGGCTCGTCGATGACGTCGCGGGCGAGTGCTTCAAACGGCACCGGATAGAAGACGAGGTCGTCGCGGACTTTGTCGAGACCGAGGCTGTCCTGGAAAACGACCGCGGAGCCGGGCTCGAGCGCTTCGACGTCTTCTTTCGCCGTCTGCGCGTTCATCGCCACCAGGAGATCGACCTCCCGTTTACGAGCGATATAGCTGTGCTTGCTCGCCCGGATCGTGAACCACGTCGGCAGTCCCTGGATGTTCGACGGGAACAAGTTCTTGCCGCTGACGGGAACCCCCATCTGGAAAATCGAGCGCATGAGAACGTTGTTCGAGGACTGACTTCCGGACCCGTTGACGGTGGCGACCTGAATGGAAAAGTCGTTGATGATGGCTTTCTTGACGTCTTTTTCCGTCTCGCCCATTAGGGCTTGTGTTGACATTTGCGGTCTCCAGTCGAGAATTTGACACGGGTCGGTTCCAAGGCGACGTTAGTGAAAATCATAACAAATCGGGTCCCATGCGGTAAGGCTTCAACATAGCAAAAGCTCCAGTTTTTCCATAGTTTACGACCTCGTTCCGGTCTGGCCAACGCCCGAGCTCGCCCTCTTGCGAGAAACGCCGTATCGGGCGATTTTGTAGTGCAACGCACGCGCGCTGATTCCCAGTATCTGCGCGGCATTTTGCCGGTGATCCGTGATCTCCTCGAGCGTGCGTCGAATCACGATCTCCTCTACTTTGCGTAGCGGCGTGCCGAGCTTGATCACGATCTGCCGGTTGTCCCCCTGTCCCTCGACGATCTCCGACGGCAGGTGCTCCCGACGGATGATCCGATCGTGCACCGTGACGCTCAAGCGCTCGATCACGTTGCGAAGCTCCCGAATGTTTCCGGGCCAGTCGTAATGCGAGAGCGCCTCCAGGGCATCGCGGGACAGTCGACGCGGGGTTTTGCCGCCTCCCCGCGCGAACTCGCTGAGAAAAGCGTCGACGAGAAGCGGGATGTCCTCACGTCGCTCTCGTAGTGACGGCAGATGGATGGGAACGACGGCGAGGCGGTAGTACAGGTCCTGACGAAACCGACCCTCGCTTACCTCCTGCAAGAGATCTTTGTTCGTGGCCGCGATGATGCGCACGTCCACCCGGATCAGCTTGTCGCCTCCGAGGCGCCGGAACTCACGCTCCTGAACGACCCGCAAGAACTCGACCTGAGTCTTGGGGCTCATCTCTCCGACTTCGTCGAGAAAGAGCGTCCCTCCATCCGCGAGCTCGAACCTGCCCGGCTTCGAGTGGATGGCTCCGGTAAACGCGCCCCGCTCGAAACCGAAGAGCTCGCTCTCCAATAGACCTTCCGGCAGCGCACCGCAGTTGATCGAGACGAAGGGTCTATCCCGGCGGCCGCTCCGCTTGTGAATGGCCTGCGCGACGAGCTCCTTCCCCGTACCGCTCTCGCCGGTCAGAAGCGCAGTGGCTGTCGTGCCGGCCACTTGACCGGCGATCTCGTACACCTCTGTGATCTGGCGGCTCTTGCCAACGACGTTTCCGTACTCGTCTTTGAGAGAGAGTCTCTCGCGAAGCGAACGGTTCTCTTCGGACAAGCGCCGCCGCTCGAGCGCTTTTTCCGCCAGCACCGGGAGGCGGGTCGGATCGAGAGGTTTGACCAAATAGTCGTAAGCGCCTTCCCGGATGGCGGAGACGGCGGTCTCGACGGAGCCTCGCCCGACCCGGGTCGTGAGAATGAACTCGGTCTCGGGCGCCGAGCGCTTGAGTGCGCCCAGCTGCTGCGGCCAATCCGGCTCCAACAACTCCATCGCGACGACGGCCAGCCCATAGCGAGGAAGGTCACGGCCGGGGGGGTCGCCGGAAACGTCTACGACCAACCCTCTGGCCGATAGCCACTCCGCGGTCGTGTTGCGATCGGCAGAAGCCGCGTCGAGGACCAAAACGCGCTCCGAGGGCTCTGTCATCGAGCTCGTGTCGTTCCGTGTTCCATGGCGCGGGGCGTAGACATGAATACCCAAATCGTTAGCAAAGCACGTGCCAGAGCTTGGCCACTGCGTAAACCCAACGTTAGGAATAACTTACAAAGCATCATTTCAAATCGCGTTCCATTTTTTCAAAAATCTGCACTTTGTGCTCATATCCTAGCCTCTTCTGTCCCCCGGTCGCCACGTTTGGCAGCTCGAGCAATGGTCGATAACGCAAACAAGTACTGTGGTGGCATTACTTTAAAAGGTCATGCATTATTTTCCGAATCACGAATTCACCATTGCGCATTTTGTGCGCACTGATACGTCGTTTCTTCATGGCTCTCGATGGGTCGCGATGAACGAGCGGCGTTGACAGGTGACGGAGCCCCTTCTACACTCGT
>JAJCXL010000377.1 GCA_029263435.1 Acidobacteriota bacterium
CCCGGACGATACAAGCGGAGCTTTTCGAGCCTACTTGATCAGCAAGATCCTCTGATTGATCGGGTAGAGCCATTCGACGCCCCGCGAGGTCACGATGGCGTCATCCTCCAAGGGGATCCGTACTTTCTTCCCGCCGAACTCGTCTGCCTTGGTATAGGCGAAAAGCTCGATCGAGAACATGTTCGACGGTTTGATCTCGTAGGTGAGCCGCTCGGGGTTGAACCACGCGATCGACGGACCGATGCCGTGTCCGAGGTTTCCCACCGAGTGGCAGCCGATGACGACATCGGTCGTGTCGTCATCCGAAGGGCTGTTGAACTCGATGAGACCAAACCCCGCTTTTCTGAGCTCGTCGTTCACGTGCTCCAGCATTTGTCCGGCGGTCGGGCCGGCAGTGATGCTTCGCCGGACCACGTCTCTTGCTTTGAGTCCTTGGTCGAAGGCGTTTTGGAGGCCGGGCGGCGCCTTGATCTCACCTTCTTTGAGGACGTAGGCGATCCGCTTCATATCGGTGTAGAAGTTCAAATAACCCACGCCCCAGTCGATCATCATCAGATCGCCCCGCTGAATGATGTGCTCGTTCGACGTCGCGACGATGCCCTCCGGACCGGTCACGTAGACCGACGGCATACCGAAGGAGGACTCGAGTCCTCGATCGAGGAGCTGGTCTTGCATCCACCAGGACACGTCTTCTAGCGTGGTCACTCCGGGCGTAATGATCTCGTTCGAGAACGCACGTTCCGCGATCTCGCGGGACATCTCCCCCGCTTCTCCGAACGCAACGATCTCGCTCGCGACCCGACGCGAGCGAAAATCGGACACCAGTCTCTCCGCGGAAACGAAACGCGAAGCATAGGTCTCGCCAAGGGTCCGACTCAGGTGCTCGAAGCCGCGATGGGAGAGCCCGTCCGCGGCACCGATATGGTCCGACATGTTGAGACCAATCCTCTGGGGATCGCGCTCGGTGACGAACTCTTTCAGGTCGAAGCTTCCCTCCACGATGTCATAGACCCCGCAAGCCTCGAGTCTTCTGCCTCCAATCCCTAGAGCCGCACGCTCGATGCGATCGTCGCCTCGGTCCGAGAAGATGTAGTAGCCGATGCTACCGACGTAGCCTTCGCCGAGATCGAGATAGAGCGGGTCTCTCAAGCCCTCCTTCATCATGACGATCCACATGTCGATGCCGTTCTCACGCATGACCTCGGGCAAGATCCGGTCGAACTTCTCCTGACGGATCTGACACATCCGATCCCAGCGGCGCCGCGCTTCCTGGGCAAAAGCGTCGGACACCACGCACACGGCGAGAACCAACAACAACAATGTCTTTTTCTTCATGCTTACTCCATCCGCCTGAACTTCAGCGGACCGTTTGCGAGCCGCAAGGAGAGCTCGGAGCTCGTGAGTTGAGTGATCTCTATGAGTCGCGGGGTACGTTGTCCGGCGCCAGACGGGGTGAGCCACAAGCCTTCGTCGGCGATGCGATAGGTCGACGAGGCCGGCAATGAGGAGACGCCGTGGACGGCGACATAGCCCGCGGTGGCGACAAGCGTCGCCCCTTTCTCACTACGCCACGCCCCCTCCAGGGTCGGACTCCACAGCGGTCCCGGATCGGTGTGGAGCGGGACTCTTCGCTGTGGACCGGCGGGCGCCTGAAACGACGTGTGCCGATGCGCAACCACCCATCGGCCCTCTTGTTTTTCGAACACGACCGTCACGCGGCCGCTATCCGTCGAGGTCTCGCCCCGAGGATTCCGGACTTCGAGGTGAAAGTTCGCGGCGACATAGGCCATGTCTCCGCGCGCGTCGATATCGACATTCGAATAGGTGGATTTCACCGAGCCCGGCAACGCGTGGGCGAACATGTTCTCGTAGAGGGTCTCGACCTGATTCCAGCCGCGGAGCTGGCGTCTTTCGAAAAACAGCAGCATGTCTTCATCGTGAGCATAGTAGTCGCGGATGAAATCCATATCTCGCGCCTTCCACGCTTCGTTGAAAGCATCGAAGCGCGCTCGGACCTCTTCGATATTCCGAGCGTTGTCTTGGGCAAGAGCGGAGCCGGCCAAAGAGACGCTGAGCACGGTACCGGCGAGGAATCTGAGATTGTTTCGTTTCATGGATGGGCATCGTAGCGCAGCATCAGTTTGCTTGAAAAGCTCTTGGTCTGACAGAATCCCTTCGTGAGAGTAACGTCCTCGTGAGCGCATCCGGAACTAAAAAGACCGGCAGACCCCCTCTGAATCAGCGGCGCGAGCAGATTCTGGAGAAAGCCGCCCAGCTGTTCTGCGTCAAAGGCTACGACTCCACCTCGATGAGCGACATCGCTGACGAAGTCGGGATCACCAAGGCCGGGCTCTACTACTTCGTCGAAGGCAAAGAGCATCTTCTTTATTTGATCACCGATTACGGGCTCGATCTTCTCGACGAGACCGTGCTCGAGCCGCTGGCAAAAGTCGAGGAGCCGCTCGCGCGTCTGAGGGAGCTCATTCGGCTGCACACCCACATGGTCTTGACGCGCCCCCGCGAGGTCACCATCATCCTACATGAGCGTACGGCCCTGACCGGGGTCTACCGGGAAAAGATTCTACAACGCAAGAAGGGCTACATAGAGGTGGTCCGCTCGGTGCTCGCCCGCCTCCAAAAAGACGGTAAAGCACGCCCTGGATTGAACGTCACCGCGGCGACGTTTTTTCTGTTGGGCTCGCTGAACTGGATCTACCAGTGGCACAAGACGGACGGACCTCTCACCGAGACGAATCTCGCCGAGGAGCTGACCGAGCTATTTGCTAGAGGTTTCTTGAAATGAGCGCGATCAGCCGTTGATGCTGGTGGCCGATAGCTCAATCACCTCGAGCAGTTGATCCTGGAGCTCAGGGTTTCCAATCTTGCGCCAATGGCTCAGGAGTTTTTCTTCTTCCTTCGTCTCAGCGAGGGGTTTGCGAGTCCGGCTTTCTGGAATCAAGTCGGAAACGCTGACGCCGAGCGAAGCGCTGATTTTCTTGAGCCAATCGAGAGAAGTGCGTCGCCTGCCCTGCTCGAAATTCGATAGTGCCGACGGCGAAAGCCCCGCTTTTCTCGCAAGCTCTTCTTGGAGCATGCCTTTTTTCTGACGAAGCTCGCGGATACGATGTCCAACCTCTGCGTGCATGTGCCCTCCTGCCCCCCGCCCGGGGGTAGCGATTGTCAGAATGTGTATTTGACAAACGAATATAGCACGCGGGCTGAACGAACCGCCAGGCTCCCGGCTGTGGTACAATGACGGGTTCTCAGCTCGCCCCCTACGCCGGGAGCGCGAGCCTGCCGAGGAGGTTCTCAGGTTGGACATCAACGAAGCCGGACTATTCAAGCGGGTCAATATCGCCGCTCAGCGCGCACGCCAGCTGATGCAGGGCGCGGTTCCCAAAATCCATAGCGATTCACGAAAACCCGCAGCGATAGCCATACAGGAGCTCGACGCAGGCCATGTGGAGGCGTATACGCCGGACGAGCTTCCCGATCCCCCGGAAGAAGTGCTTCTCGACGACGAAGACGAAGAGCTCGAATAAGACTTGGGCTGACGATCGAGCCCGACGTCAGCCGAGTATCCCATCGATTCGGTCGCGGCCCAGAAACTCTCTGAGGGCGGCGTCCGTTCTCGTCACTCGGTCGAGGTGGTACTTCTCGAGCGCCTGCTTCATGAGAGGCCGAGCCGTGAGCAGATCTCTCAACGCCATAGGCTCGATCTGCAAGAGCTCGGTGTCCACTTTGGCATAAGCACTCGCACCGCTCCGGATGCCGGTGAGAAACGAGACCTCTCCGAAGAAGCGATGACGGCCCAGCGTCGCCAGGGTGGTGAGCTTGTCTTGGATCCGGGCGCGAAACACGACTTCCCCTTCGACCACCAGGAAGACGGTGCCTCGATGATCCCCTTCCTTGAGCACCGCATCGCCCGCCGCCACCCATACTCTCTCGAGAAGCGGAGCCCAGGTGGCGCAATCGTCCACGGAAAGCGCCGCGAACAAAGGCGAGCCCGAGAGCACGTTCACGAGGGCGCGATCTCGGAACAAAGCGAACAGCACCTCTCGTATCCGAGGGTGCGTTCGAACCACCCCCCGCATCCGCTCAGCGGAGAGCTCCAGTAGCTCGCATTGCGACAACGCTCGTACGGTCGCAATCGTCGGCTTGTTCGTCAAGAACGAGAACTCGCCGAAACATTGCCCCGCTTCGATGCGCCCGAGGACCGCACCGTTGGCTCGAGCTTCGAGCCGTCCGCGATGGACGAAATAGATGGAGTCTTGTAGCGCTCCCTCCTCGAACACGACCGCGCTTTCGTCGAGCTCATGCCGACGCATGGTCGCGGCAACACTCGAGAGCTCCGGGGGAGTGAGATCGGAGAGCAGTGGGATAGGCGGCAGTGGGGACGAGCCCGCCTCCATCAGCACTTGAGCCTCCTTGTGCGCTTGCTTCTCCTGGAGAAACTCGAGCTTGAACCGGGCGACGTGCGCGAGCGGGTTGTCGAAATCCGGATCCAGCTCGACGACTTTGAGCCCGGCGGTGATAGCGCCTAGGATGTCGCCGATATCGGCCAGAAGCTCCTGGGTCTTGACGTATTCCGAGATCGCACCGTCTCGATTGCCCATCGCAACCAACGTCTGAGCCAGCTGAGTGCGAGCTTCGACGTCATCGGGATAACTCGCGATGAAGTTCTTCAAGCGAAAGCTCGCCGGCCCGAGCTTGCCGGCTTTGTGCAGCTGAGCCGCCGCACGTAGCTCCGACGCTCTATCGAGATCCTCCGGGCTGCTCACTACAGCAAAATCATGTCACGAGCGGGCGGTCCTGTGCACGTAGGACATCGGGCGGGCATGCACGTAGGACATCGGGCGGGCATACACCTAGAACAGCGACGACACGCGGTCGAGCAGACGCGCTTGATAGCGTAAAGTCCCCTCATCGAGGTCGTCGAGCAGCTTCCGAGCACGCTCTCCGATCGATGGCCCATCGAGCCAGACGATGTGCTCCGGGGCAACCCCCTCAGGTTGAGTGGATGTCGACCCTTTCTTGGGATGCGCGAGCATGACGTGAGAGACCCATTTTACGGCCTCGCCGTCCAGCTCCAAGCTCGCGTGCACTTGAAGGATGTAGTCGACGACCACGACCGAAAGCCCCGTATGAGCCAACGCCTCCCGTGTGGCGCCGTCGACGAAGGACTCCTCCGGGTGAATCGCGCCGGACGGTAGGGTCAGAGCGTTCTCGTGGTCCGTCGGCGTGGTGAGTGCCGCCTGGCCGTCCTTGACGATGAGCAAACGGACATCGTGAGCCCGGCCGCGGGCGACCTCGGCCTCGAAATGCCGATACTCCGATTCCGGCAGCGGCACGGCCCAACGCTCGATGCCAGGAGCGCCGAACTCGAGCACGAGCTCTTGAACGATGTGCCGCCCAATATGCATTCGCGCGATCTCAGCTATGTTCGGGCTCGTTCAGAAGTGCGACCAGATCGCGGATGACCGTCGGCGCAATCCAATCACGCGGACCGACGACCTTGGACCGAATGGTGCCATCTCGCCCGATGATGAAAGTCTCCGGATATTTGAACGTCTGATACGAACGCGACACTTTCATGCCCTCGTCATGGAGAATGGTGAAGCTCAAGCCGAAGGAGTCCACGAAACGCTCGATATCCGAGAACCTCTCGTCGACCGATACCGCGAGTACCGTGAGACCTTTCGGCCCGAGAGCGTCATGGAGTTTCTCGAGTGACGGCATCTCGTCGACGCAAGGAGCGCACCACGTCGCCCAGTAATTCAGCACGACGACTTGGCCCCGAAGCTCGCCCAGTGGGACCATCTTCCCGGTCAAATCCGGCAAAGTGAAGCTGGGCGCGAGATCCCCGACCTGGGGACCCGGATTTTTCTTGCATCCGAATGAGACGAGCGCGGCGAGCGCGAGGGCTAGAACCCAAACGGCTCGGCCCCGATCACGAAGCATGGGAGGAGTCTACTGCAACGACCGGCTCGAACGCGACGACATCAGCGAAGGCGCGTGCCGGGTCATCGGTCATGATGCCGTCGACTCCCCAGTCGAGCAATCGGCGCATGTGGACCGGCTCGTTGACGGTCCACACGTGAACTTCCACCCCAAATGCGTGGACCGCGTCGATCACCGGTTTCGACACGACGCGTCTCAGCCCTTTGTACTCCGGGACTTGGAAGAAGGCGCCGGGGGGCTCGTAGCCCGACAAGTCGTCGTCGCGCAGTCGGATGAGAAACTCCCGGACCTCGTCTTTGCTGAAGCTCGTCGCCACGGTCGGGGCCGCGCGGCGAAACCGCGAGACCGTGTCGTGTTCATGAGAGGCGACGATCACACGTGATAGCGCGCCGCGGCGGGCGAGAAGTCCCGCGACCGCCTCCTCCACGCCTTCGCGGGTCCTCTTGAGCTCGAGCGTCATCCCAACGTCGGGAAACAGAGTCAGTACCTCGTCGAGCGTCGGAATCTGAACTCCCTGATCGCGGAACGGAAACGTACGCCCGTAATCGGTGGAGAACTTGAAGCCCGCGTCGAGCTTTCGCAAGTCCTCGAAGGTCATGTTCTCCACTCGACCCCGCCGCCCCGTGGTTCTCGCCACAGAGTTGTCGTGTATCACGACCAGCTGGCCGTCGGCGGTGAGATGGATATCCATCTCGAAATAACGCGCGCCGAGATCGCGCGCCATGCGGAAGGATTCCAGGGTGTTCTCAGGCGCTTGCGCACTGGCTCCACGATGAGCGAATAGCCGCGGGCAGCCGCCCGTAAGAAAGCCGTTATGAGACGTCACGTCGATCTCGTTCGATCCGGTGTCGCACAGGTATTAAACCCCTCGTTACGCGGAGCCTTTCGTAGGCTCAGCGTACTCCCCGCAGAAATCGATTGCTTCTTTCTATTATCCGGGACGGTCTCCGGTCAGTCAAAAGCGGGGCGTGGTCACGAACACTCCGAGCTCTCGGTGGTCGGCACTGTCAGGATCGAGCTGAGAGGGTCTGAACCCGGACTCGCTCTCGACTGAGAACTGGACGGCGCGGCGTTCAGGAGGTAGGTGAAGAGTCCACTCCTCGAAAGGTCTCATATCGCGAAACTCAATGCGGCCGGGATGGTGGACGACGACGTAGTTCCCCGCTCCGCCGTTTCTAACGAGGATCTTCGAGCCGGTCTCGAGCACGAAGGCGGCACGCGCGCCGCGCTTCACCCAGTAGCCGCGACGATCGAGATAGGCATGGTCGTCCAGGCCGTGAAGCTTCGCGCCGTCGGGAAGGATCAAGCTACGCTCCGCACTCCCTGCGGCAGCTCCGCGCTCCAGCTCCAGCCGTAAATCGCCGGTTCCTACCGGCGCGCGTAGCTGAAACCGTGAGAGCCCGACCTCGGTCGTGAATCCGCCGGCCCCCTCCGCCACCGCGAAACAGGTCGCGTCGTTGCACGGCGCCCACGACTCGATAGGACCTCCACTCAATCGGTAATGCCCGGCCGGGAGCGAGTAAGGCCGACTCCAATACTGGCCATCCTCACTCGCTCGTAGCACGAGAGGCAACGATAGCTGCTCGAGACTCGCAGACATGGGGAGTCGCTCGTAGCTCGGAAGCGCCAGAGCTCCCGCCTCGAGGTTCGCGGCCGCGGCGCGCATCCACGAAGAGACCCATCGCCCCTCCATGGCTCGTGACAGGGTCACGCCCGAAAGATCCTGGACCCACAAGAACCCGAAGGCGAGGAGCGGCCATGGAGGCAGACGCACCGACCGACTCCGCAGTTGTAGTCCGAACGCCAGCAACAAAGCGACCGCGCCGATCCCGACCCACATCATCGAGCGCGCATCGCCGGTGACGACCGAAGGTAGATAAGACGGCAGATCCCATGAATCCGATAGCACTTCCCACAACCGACCCGTTCCGTCCTTCTGGTTCAGATAGAGCGGCTGGCCGGGCAAGACCAAGGTGAACCAAGAGACACACAAGCTCGTCATCGCAAGCGTCGGAAACCAGGGCAGAACACCTCGGTCCCGTTCCTTCTGCCAGGCAACCACTGCCGCAATGGCCACGAGCGGAAGTGCGGGGAACAAGAATCTGGCGGGAGGTGAGTTTCCTCCCGACCACAGCGGATGAGCGGCTCCGGGCAGAGCGACCGCCGCGACCACCGCGACGGACACGAGGCCTATCAGCGAGTGCCGGCGGACCATCGAGACGAGTCCGACGAGACCGATGAGATAAAACGGCGCCGCCGGTAGCAAGCCGAACTCCTGGTCGAAGACCAGCCCCAACAAGCCGGTGGGGATACTCGACAAGAACACCCGCTGGCGTCCGTACGACGCCGTGGGGTCGATGCTTCCAGTCGTGAGATAAAAGAATGCCATCAGTGTGACGCCGCTCAAGATACAGCCGGCGATGAGCCCGCGACGTGCGTTTAGCCGGAGCGCGGTGGCGCCCCACAAGACGAGCATCAAAGGAATGAACTTCATGTGGAAGAACGGGAGCGTTCCGATGAGCACCGCCCACCCGAGCCCCCCCCAAGAGGTCTCTCGTGGGCCGGTGAATCTCCATAGGGAGACCATCACGATGAGAGCCGCGGGAAGCTCCGGATAGGCCGACACCGAAAGAAACAGCGCCGGCGAGGTGGCTCCGAAGAGAAAGGCCGCGACGAGCGCGAGTGGCGCGCTTTCGGTGAGCCTGAGGGCCGTGTCGAACACCGTGGCGACCAGGAGCGCCGCCAAGAGAGCGAGCGTGAGCACGACGCCGATGAGACCGCCAAACGCGTAGCCGGGCACTAACAACAGCGGCAGCCCCACGCCGTGGATCGAGTACTCCGTCCCGGTGGCGAGATGGGGTCCGATCTTTCCGCGGTAGAAGAGCTGGTGGTCCTCCTGAAAATAGTTGTTCTGCACCCGAAGATCGCCGTCCTCCAAAACGCTGTAAGTGATCAAGAGGTAGTGGGGCTCGTCGCCCGAGAGACCGACATCTTCGTGGATCTTCAACCCGACGACGGCGAACAACAAGAACGCAACGATCCCTACCTGGTGCGTCCGCGGCGAGAACGAGACCGGTGAGGTTCGCATCGCCACCAGCTTCCAGGCTACGGCCAAGACGACTCCCACCAGCACGAAATCCAATGCCGTTCCCGAGAAGAGGGCAAGAAAGGGCGCGACCTGGAAGAGCCCTGGGACGTAGATACCGGCCGCGAGAACCAAGAGCCCCAATGGAGCGAGCGCCGGCGCGAGCCGGGAGCGACCGACGAAGAGTCCGAGCCCCGCTCCCAGGAGCACGCACAAGATGGTGACGAGCGGTGGCGGGAGCGTGGTGAGCAGCCCAGGCGAAACCCCTGGCGAGGTGTCGAGCACCGGCACGCGAAGGACGGCGCGAAGCGCAACCGCGACGCCGAGCGACGCGCCCGCGGCGGTCGACAACACGAGGCGGTTCACGCGAATAGCGGATGAGTACGAAGATAAGACAGCGCGACGATCGTCTTCGCATCCCGAACGTCGACACCGGTCCGAAGCGCCAAGGCTTGCGCGAAGCTCAGCTCCACCGGCTCCAACACTTCATCCTCGTCCAAAGACCCTACGCGCCGTTCGAGCTCGGTCGCCAAGAAGAGGTGCATGAGCTCTTCGATGATTCCCGGCGAGGGGAAAAACTCAGCGAGCTTCTCCAGTCGGTGCGGAAAGTAGCCGACTTCTTCGACGAGCTCTCGTCGGGCGGTCTGGTCGGGCGACTCGCCCTCATCAATGGTTCCCGCCGGCACCTCGAGAAGAGTTTCACCGGCCGCATAGCGATATTGGCGGACGAGGACGACGTTTCCGTCTGGGGTTACCGGCAACATGACCGCGGCTCCGGGGTGACGAATCACTTCGCGCTCGACCGTCATGCCCGAGGGCTCGACGATGCGATCGACATCGAGCGTGACGAGTCGTCCTTCGAAGATCCGACGCCGCTCCAGGAGTCGAGCCTCTTCGTCACCGCCACTCACGGGCAGGATTCTAACACGCGGCCATCTCTGGTACATTGGCATGAGCCGTGCTGTCCACTTGGATTCTCGCCTTCGTCGTTACCGGAACCTCCGAGCCTCTCTCCAGCCACCTCGACGCCCTCGAAGAGAGTGGGCGAGCCCATCTATACAATTTGGAGTTCGAACAGGCAAAGGCCTTGTTCGAAAAGCTCACGGAGACGGCCCCGGAGCTCCCTGCCGGTCCCTATTACGAAGCGACCACGCTATGGATGGAGGAGTTCAGTCGTCGGGGAGGGATGAATGGCTCCACCTTCCGCACCGGGCGCTACTGGAGCGAGAAGCATCGAGAGCCGCTGGCGCCGGCGCTCGGCCGGGACTTCAAGTCCCTGGTAGCGGAGTCTATCCGGCGGGCGGATCTAAGGATCGCCCAAGACCCGAACGATATCGACGCGCTCTACTTTCGTGGCGCCGCAGAGGGGGTCCTCAGCGCGTTTCACGCCTCCCTCGAGCACAGCTATTTTCGTTCCTACCGCGCGGGGAGACGCGCCAAGAAGTTTCACGAGAGAGTGCTCGAGCTCTCGCCCGACTATGCGGACGCATGCTTGCTACCTGGTATCTTCGAGTACACCGTGGCAACGCTTCCGAAGACGTTGAAGTTGGCCGGGCTCCTGGTCGGGCTGAGAGGCTCGCGGGAAAAAGGCATGGCGCTCGTCGAGCGCGCCGTCGAGCGCGGCCAACGCACTCGATGGGTATCGAGGCTCTCGTTGAGCGTTCTTCACCAACGTGAGAAGAAGTACCAAAACGCCCTCGCCACCCTCGCCGAGCTCGAACGCGAGTTCCCGCGAAACCCACTATTCCCTCTCGAGCGAGGCGGCGTGTTCCTGCTCAGGAAAGACTTCCCCTCGGCGCGGAGAACTTTCGAAGAGGTACGGGCGAAGCGAGAAGCCGGCGCACCAAACTACGGCGCCGTGCCGTCGTCACTGATCCGACTCAAGATCGGAGAAAGTCTCCTGTTCGGCAAGAACTTCGCCCGCGCATCCGAGGAGCTCAACGAGGCGCTGTCTCATCCCGGGGTTCCTGCTCCGATCAAAGCGCAAATATTCTTGCGGCGCGGGATGGCCTCCGACGGGCTCGGTAACCGCCGCGCCGCGGAGTGGGACTACCGTCGCGCCCTCAGACTCGACGCCGATAAGATCACGAACCGACTCGCCAAGCGATACCTCGACGAACCGTTTCGCTAAGAGGACGGGCTTCGACACGAAGCGCTAGGGCGCGTCCCCGAGCTACATCGTCGGCTGAGGAGGGTAGGCGTAGTAGCCCTGGCGGGTGCGCACGACGAGGTCGTCGCGATCTTTGATCCGAATCTTGATGGTCCGCCACTCGCCCTTGAGCTCTTTGTTGCTCGGCACATAAGCCACTCGATATTGGCTATGGAGCTCGTTTTGAATCTCGTCGAAGTCACGGTTCAGCTCGCCGATCCCTCCCGGGAAGAAAGACGCACCGCCGGTCTCCTCCGAGAGCTTCTTCAAGAACCCCTTGTTGACGCCCCGGCCCAATCCGATGGAGTAGATCGTTACCTCGGATAGTTTCGCACCTTCGATCGCGTCTTTGGATGACATCTCGCTTCCCTGCCCCATCGAGCGTGAGTCGTCGCCATCCGTGAACACCAACAAGGCTTTGCGGCCTGGAGCCTCGGACACTTTGTCGAGCGAGAACAAGACCGAGTCATAAAGCGCCGTCCACCCGGACGGGTAGAGCGATTGGATGCTCGCGATGAGTCGGTCGATGTCACCGGAGAAATGCGAGCTGAAGCGGATCCGATCATTGAAATCGGCGATGATCGCCTGATCGCCGTCCCAAAGCTTGCTCACGAAGTTCGACGCGGCTTCTTTGATGCCGTCCACGCTTTCCCGAACGCTGGTCGAGGCGTCGAGCAGGAGGAGAAGCGTGACTGGAGTGACCTCCGAGGTGAAGAAATTGATCTCCTGCCGCACGTCGTCCTCATAGAGCTCGAACTCCGTTTCGGTGAGATCGGGGATGAACCGGCCTTTCTTGTCGGTGACGACGACGCTCAGATTGATCGCTTGTACCGCACCCCGGAACTGAAACCGGCCTTGATTGTCGGCCTGTTGCTGTTGACCTGTCGCTCGAGACGGAGCGGTCAAAGCGATGAGAGCGATGGCGCATCCGAAAGCGCACTTGCCCAGAATTCTACGTGTCGTCGTGAAGTCGAGCATGAGTTCCCCTCTCCGCAATCTGCTGGAGTCGAACAACGTAGGGGCCCGGCAGCGGCGAATGTGCCTACGTCACGTAGTCTAGCACAGCAACCCGAGCCCACTGGTGGTCGAAAGGTTTGGCGAACTCGCCGATTTTGGCTAAACTTCGCGTTGGCGATGGACGATAGACGCTTGTTCACCGTTCAAGAAGCGAACGATCTCATACCCTTCCTCAGCGAGCGTTTGCACGATCTCGGGGATCTGAACCACAAGCTTCTCGAATGCTCCCATTTGGTGCCTTCTCAACAAGACATCACTCTTAAAGGTGGCATCCCGACCGACCCCGAATACTTCTCTCACCTCTCCGAGCTTCAAACGCTGGTGGAGGAGGTCTGCGAGAAGGGTTGCTACCTCAAAGACCTCGAGTCCGGTCTGGTCGATTTCCCCACCTTGTGGGAAGGCCGCGAGGTCTATCTTTGTTGGCGACTCGGTGAGCCGGAAGTGGGCCACTGGCACGAGATCGAGGCAGGCTATGCGGGCCGGCAGTCCCTCGACCCCGATCCGGCTTCGTAGACGGTAGGGCGTGCCGTTTTCTTACTACCACCGACTGAGCCGGTCCCAAAAATGTATCTACGACGCGAGCGATCGCATCGCGAAGGTGGAGCTCTACCGCCCGGCGCTTCACCAGTCGCGGGTGTCGTCCCTCAAAGACGCGCTCGAGTCCGGAGAGCTGCCGCCCACTCAACGAGCCAGCCAAGAGCTCGCGGATGGACTCACGGAATCCTTCGGCGTTCCGCGTCTCGTCGTCCGAGTGCAAGAGCGCCGGCCGTCATGGGAGACGGGCGAGCTCCACGGTCTCTATGAAGCGGACGAGGAGGGTCGCTATCGCGTCTCT
>JAJCXL010000378.1 GCA_029263435.1 Acidobacteriota bacterium
CGGATGACGTAGGTGTTCGTGAGTGAATGGTAGAGGCCTTTCGGGACTTCGTACTCGAGCACGGCTTTGAGCTCGGCTCCATCTTCGGTCGATGCGATCTGGAGCTCGTGAATCCACTTCGGAAAGAAGCCCCTCGCTTTCACGTGAGTGACCCCCTCCGGGGGGCGGTACTCGGAGACGACGACGTCCCAGCTGACGTCTAGAGGCCAGCGTTTCAGACGATAGGCGAAAATGGTTCCGGGGCGAAGGTCGACCGGAAAGGACTCGATCGAGACTGCGATCTCGTCAGGAGTCACCCTCTTGATGTTCGAAGGGCTGTCAAAAAACGCGAAAACCTCGCGAGGCGGGCGCCGGGTGCGCACGCGCTCTTCGATCCGCGTTACCGGTGTGGTGGGACTCGTCATTTCGTGCTCATCCTAACCGTTCGTCCGTCCGCGGATCAAAGCAAGCGCGCGAGCTCCCGAGCGCTCTTTCTAACCTTTTTCTTGACGGCGTCTGAAGACTCCGCGGTGGGAGGTGGGTCCAGCCATACGGCGAGAAGGGCGCGCGGGCCCGCTTTTTCCACGATGTAGCCCGACGGCTCGTCGTGACTCTCGCCGACGAGCGCGCTCAACAGGGCGGTCTCGCGGAGTCCGCTGAGAGGGTGCGGGAATGAGAACTCGACGCTGCCTACGGTGGCGAAAGGGCTGCCGTCCTCGTCGATGAGAAATGCGGCCCGGGCCGAAAGCTCCGCTACCAGCTCCTCGAGCACCCGTCTCACCGCTTTTTTCCCCTCGGGCGAGAGGAGCCATTCATCCGATAGTGCCACGATGAATGGGTGAGCCGGACTGGCGAGCGACAGCCCCGAGCCGAGGTCGGTTCGCTGTAGTGACGTTTTCCGGCATGCTATAGTACGCGAGGTCACGGCATTGCGATGCGCGTGGCTTGGACCGTGAAGGAGACACCATGTCGATGCATCCGCTTTTGATCGGAAGCCTCGGGATCCCCGAGCTGTTGATCATATTGTTTATCATTTTTCTGATCGTAGGCGGCAAGAAGCTTCCGCAACTCGGCGCAGGTCTCGGAGAAGGCATCAAGAACTTCAAGAAAGGCGTCAAAGGCAGCCCGGATGAGCTCCCCAAGGACAACGCGGGGGAGACCGGGGAGCCCAGCGAGAAAAAAGCCTAGCGCCGCGCCTGTTGGAAATTATCTGGCTACATCGGTGATGATCAACGTGTTGGTTCGTTCGTCGTAGACGACGGAGCCTCTCGCCGAGAGAAACTTTTCCAGAATCGGGGCGATAGCCTCTGCTCTCGCGTAAGCCAAACGCCGGTAGCGGGTCGAAAGAGGCCCGGACAGCCGCTTTTCTTCGTCGTACTTGCGCCGCTCGGCATATTCCTCCCGAATCTGCTTGGAGGTGGCGACTCTCAAGAGATTCTTGCCCAGCCACTCTTCTGCTAACCCGCAGCTACGCAGCACGACGTCGAGAACCTGGGGCCAGGGGACGGCCTGAAGCTTCAACGTTGCCTCGCACGAGACGTCCGGGTCCGCGACCAGGTTCAGCTCTCCGATCTCTGCGATGAGCCGCAGCACGTCGACGACGTCAGCGTCTTTGACGTCGATGTCGATCCTCGCGTCTTCGTTGGGCGATGCCGGGGCTTGATAGGCCGCGGAGCTCAGGCTCGACGACAGCATCAAGAAGGAGAGCAGGATTGAGCTCATAACGTCACCTCCATCCCATCATAGGCCAGCTCGAAGTCGAGCTCGTCCGCGTGTGCGAGAACGTCGTCCCCGGGGTGGACGAGGAGCGTCCGCTTCGCTCCGATCCGATCGCGATGGGAGGTGAGCTCCGCGTGTGACATGTGCCGATCGACCGGTCGATCGAAGCTGGAGCACTCGCAAATGAACAAGTCGGCGTCTTGGGCCGGCTCCACCAAAGCCTCCGTCCAGCCGGTGTCTCCCGAGAATACGATCGTCTTGCCCTCGACGACGACGTGATAGCCGAGCGCGATCCCGTTCGAGAAGTGATGGACCTCGAACGTCTTGGACCGAGCGAAACCGTGGTCGGTCGTACTATCCGGTGTGACGTCGACATATTCGAGCGGAAACTCCGGTGTTCTCGCGCCGGGGAAAAGTAGCTCCATGAGCGCGTGTAGCTTGGCGGCAGTGCCCGGCGGACCGAACACCCGCAGCGGTTTCTTGCGGGCGGACTCGTAGAGCTCGTGAAGGAGCAGGAACGGCACTCCCGCGAAGTGATCTCCGTGCTGGTGGGAGAGAAGAATGACGTCGATGGCTTCGGGGGTGAGGCCGCTCGATCGGAGCGCGGTGAGCGTCGTGGGCCCGCAATCGAGGAGTAAGCCTCCCTGACGGCATTGGACGAGGATCGCCATATGACGACGGCCACCGCTAGCGAATGCGTTCCCTGTGCCCAGAAAGAGCACGCGAGGCGTCGTCACGGGAGCGCCGGTGCTCAGTGCTCGAGCGTTTCGTTCAGGCTACCGGTTCGATAGCCTTCGAGATCAATCGTGACGAACTTGTACCCGATGGCCTTGAGAGCTTCGGTGATCGCGCGTCGCATGGGAGGCGTCAGGGCGGTCTCGAGCTCTTCCGCTGAGAACTCCAGCCGTACGAGCGCGTCGTGGTGGCGAACTCGCAGATGCCGGAACCCTAGCTTTCGAAGGCTCGCTTCTCCGCGCTCCACGCTGGAGAGGTTCTCGATGGTAATCGGCGTTAGGTAGGGGATCCTGGATGACAGGCAGGCCGATGCCGGCTCGTCGGCTGTCGGGAGATCGAGGCGTCGCGACAACGCTCGAATTTCGTCTTTCGTCAGACCGACCTCTTCGAGCGGGCTTCGAACCCCGTGGAGCTTCGCGGCACCGCGGCCCGGGCGATAGTCACCGAGATCGTCTGCGTTCGCACCATCGACGATGACGAGGAACTGTTCTTCCGCCGCGAAACGCTGGAGCCGGGTATAGAGCTCGTTCTTGCAATGGAAGCATCGGTCGGCGTTATTGGCGCGATAGGCGGGCTCCGTCATCTCCTCGGTCTTGACGAAACGGTGGGGGAGTCGAAACTGATCGACGACGCGCAGGGCGAGCTCTCGTTGGTGTTGCGGATAGCTCGGGCTTTCGCCGGTCACCGCCAGTGCGCGCTCTCCGAGGACTTCGTAAGCCTCGACGGCGAGATAGGCACTGTCGACGCCGCCGCTGAATGCGACCAACACGGAGCCCATATCTTGCAAGAGCTGTCGGAGCTCACGCTGCTTCGCGTCGAGCAGGGCTTCAGGCGCCTCTTCTCCCGCTTCATTGACGCTTCGCTGCTTTATGATTTCGTCGTTGACGAGCTTCACCATTTCACCGTTTCACGTTTCTCTCTCAACTGTCCCGCCATTCGCGCACTTCTTCTTCCGCGATGTCGAGCTCGATGGGGCCGACTTTCATGACGCTCAACGTGCAGCCGCATTCCGGGCAACCGATGGTCTCGCCGAGATCGACATCGAGATCGTCGATCTCGATCTCCGCGTCACACGCCGGGCAAAACGGAAAGCCTACGTTCATCGTTTTGGTTCCGATGCATGAACGATCGTGTTTTTCGGCGCCGCCAAACACCCCAAGTGAGCTCTCTCCTTATGAGCGAGCCGGAATTATAACGCGAGTCAGGGCGTGAGGGTCATCTTGGAAACTGGAGTGCCCGCGGCTAGAGGGTGGAAGTCTCCCGACAGCCACGCATCGTTTTGGTCGAAGTAGTTGGGGCTCAAAGGGTGGCCGGACGCCCCGGTCGGGATCACCGCGAGAGAGAGACTGAGATCCGATAAATCGGCTAGAAAGCGAAACGAAGTCCCGCCGAGTACTTCGTAGGGACGGGTGAGCGAAGCTTTGGCGTTCGCGATGGTATGAGTCGATCCCCCGAACGGAACCGGGCCTCGGCTGAATAGCCAGGAGAGCCAGCCGTCGCGGCCCATCGCGTGCCCGAATCGGACTCCATGGGCCGAGCCCCAATCCCATCCGGACGCGTCCTCTCCGTAGCGCGCCGAGAGAGTCTCGATCGTTCGCGTGAAGCTCTTTTGAAAGATCGCCTCCCGACTTTCGATCTCAGGCGTTTCGCGATTGTCCCACAGAGCGGAAGACGGATCGTCGAGCAGGGCGTGGATGCCGCCCGCCCGGCCGGATTCGGCGAACTCCAAGAATGTCTCGAACAGCTTTTCTCCAAGCTCGTCGGAGAGCGTTTGGACGAGAAGCTCGCGAAGCAGCCCGTGATAAATGAGAGGCGCCGGGCCTTGCTCCATCCTCCCGTTCCAGCGCCGAAGGATCTCGAGAGCACCCCGCTCGGCGTCGTTCGTCGTCGTCAAGGCGACGGCGTGGCGCAAGACGGGCTCCGTCGAGCGATCGTAGCGATCCTGCTGGATTCTGGCGAAGTCGTTGAGCGAGAGCGCGGCGCCGCCGGTCTGGAGTAGCTCTTCGATCCGCAATGCGCGGAAACCGGCCAGGGTGTCCTTGCCGAGCGGGTAGGGCGCGTCCGGGGGCGTCATCTGGTGATTCGCGGCGACGATGACACCCCCTTCCGGATTGAACGACCGAAACTTCAAGTCGTGAGGGATGGCTCCTTGCCACTCGTACTGACCACGCCCATCGACCGGAAGGCTCCCGTCGAAGCCAATCCGAACCGGGACGTCGCCCGCCGGGAAGAAGCCAATGTTGCCTTCGACGTCTGCGTAGACGAAGGCGAGAGCCGGCGACGACCACCCACGGAGCGCGGCGGTGAACTCCTCCCACGACGCGGACTGGTTCATCCATAGAAGCGCGGTGACGTGATCTCCAGTTCCGAGCGCGTCCCAGCGCTGGGCTAGCTTCCGTCCATCGCCCGAGCTCCCGACAATCACGCCGTGATGGCTTCTCTCGATAGGCTCCGAAACCGGGGCTTGGCCTTTGACGTCGATCGACGCCGTCACGGTCTCGAAGCTCAACCACTGATCGCCCCACGCGTATTGGCTCGGGTTCGCGGGATTCACGGTCTCGACATAGATGTCTTGAACGTCCGCGAGCAGAGCCGTGACACCCCAGGCGATCCGGCGGTTCTGACCGAAGAGCACCAGCGGCATCCCAGGCAAGCTCGCGCCGGAGACGTCGATGCCGCTTCCGGAGAGCCGGATCTCGTAGAACACCGACGGCATCGACAAGCTCAGATGCGGGTCGGCGGCAAGGAGCGGACGTCCGGACGAGCTCCGGGTCCCATCCACTACCCAGGCGTTACTCGCGCCTTGGGGGAGCTCCGCCGGGCTCGGTGCGAGGGCCGTGATTCCTAGAGGGTGGGTTTGGGGAAGAGCTTCCAACGTTTGCTCGGATGGAGCTGCGAGACCGGTCAGGCGATACGCGTTTTCCGGGCCGACGGCGTCGACCAGCCGTGCCCGGAGGAGCTCGACACTCGCGTTCGAAGACAGAAGATAGGAAAACCACTTGGCGATGATGAGCGAGTCCACGGCAGACCAGGGCTCGGGGATGTGCCCGAGTAGCTCTAGCTCCGGCGAGAGGCGACCTTCGTGGTCCTGACGAAACGCGTTGACGCCCGCTGCGTAGCTGTCGAGGATCTCTATCCCGATAGGCGACGTGCGCGCGAGCTCCGCCGCCGCCGCCTCGGCCAGCCCCATCCGACGGGCAAGCCGGTCTTGCTCGATCAACTCCGCCCCGAACAGCTCTGCGAGTCGGCCCGCTCCCAAACGTCTAGCGAGCTCCATCTGGAAGAAACGATCTTGAGCATGGACGAAGCCCATCGCTCGGACGAGATCCCGGATGTCGCCGCCTTGTAGGTGCGGCACGGCGAGCGCGGTTCGCGAGACTTCGACGTTACCGGACAGGCCGGCGAGCACGACGCTACCCTCGAGCTGTGGCAGCGAGGCGCGCGCTTTCATGACGACATAGCCGCCGAGCAAGGAAATCATCGCGAGGAAGCCGGTCACGACGAGCGCACCTCGCTTCAGCCATTTCGCCCACGGGAAGGCCGGGCCGAGCTTGCGACGGGGAGCCGTTTTCTTGGGCGCCGCCTTGCGCGGTGCGGCGGCCGTGGGTCCGGGTGAGTCGGGCGGCGTGGCGGTGGGTTGACTCGCCGGTTTGGGTGCCGGCGGTTTGGGAAGTCCGGAACCGCCTGGTCGCCGCGGCAGCTTCCTTGCCATAGGCTCCTACTCTGACTCTCGGACGAACGTGCCGCTCTTGCCGCCGCTTTTCGCCATCAATCGGATGTCGTTGATGACCATCGTCTTGTCTGCCGCTTTGACCATGTCGTAAATCGTAAGAGCCCCGACCGACACGGCGGTGAGCGCTTCCATTTCGACGCCGGTCCGCCCTCGCGAGCGAACCGTTGCCTGGATCTCCAACCCGTCATCGGTGAGTCCTATCGAGACGTCGACATGATCGATCCCCAACGGATGACACAAAGGGATCAGGTCGGACGTTCTCTTCGCCGCCATTATCGCCGCGATACGGGCCGTCTCGATGACGTTACCTTTGGCCGTTGCCTCCCTTCGCACCAGCTCCAACGCTTCGCCGCTCATGCGCACCCGGCCTTTGGCGGTGGCTTCGCGCGCGGTCTCGGCTTTGGCGGCCACGTCGACCATCCGGGCCGAGCCGTCGGAAGCGACGTGACTCAGTTTTGCTTTCGTCCGATCTGCCATCGGTCCTCTTTTTGAATGAAGCTGTCCAGTGGGTAGACCCGAATGAGCGCTCCTGCCGCGAGACGCTCCTCTTGCTCCGGGGCGATGAGCAACGCGTTCGCTTTCGCGAATGCGACGATGTCGCCGGATCCACGGGTCGCGATGGGGTGAGCGCGCAGCGAGCCGGTCGCATCCGGCGTGATCCATCCCGGGAGGAATGCCCGCCGCGATCCACGATTCACGAGGGGACCGTCGAGGGTCGCCGACAGGAGTGGACGCTCAGGCTCGGTCGCACCCTCCAGGCGCGCGAGTGTCGGACGCACGAATAGCTCGAAGGTGACCGCGGTCGAGACGGGGTTTCCCGGGAGTCCAAAGACCAACGTCCCCTCGGGGGCGCGTCCGAACACGAGAGGCTTGCCCGGCTTGAGCGCGACGGACTCGAAGAATATCTCGACACCCCGGCGAGCCAGCACCGCTTCGACGAGGTCGAAGCGTCCCATGGAAACGCCGCCG
>JAJCXL010000379.1 GCA_029263435.1 Acidobacteriota bacterium
CGCCGGTCAAAACGTCGGCGTCAAGCAGGTCGACGACAAAATCTGGCTCGTCTCGTTCATGCAATACGATCTCGGTTACTTCGATCACGAGACCACACGGCTCGAGCCCATCGACAATCCATTCCGAGCGAAAGTGTTACCTATGTCTCCGGTATAAACTGTCACCCAAGTCTTCGGTATGGACCCTGAGTTAGTTGGTACGCCCGGCAGGATTCGAACCTGCGACCCACGGATTCGAAGTCCGGTACTCTATCCAGCTGAGCTACGGGCGCACATATTGGGGTGGATGATGGGGCTCGAACCCACAACGTCCGGAACCACAATCCGGTGCTCTACCATTGAGCTACATCCACCACAAACATAAAAACACTTGGCACGCCAGGAGGGACTCGAACCCCCGACATCCGGCTTAGAAGGCCGGCGCTCTATCCAACTGAGCTACTGGCGCAAACATCCTTACTTCCTATATTGGTCGGGGCGAGAGGATTCGAACCTCCGACTTCCTGCTCCCAAAGCAGGCGCGCTAGCCAGGCTGCGCCACGCCCCGAGGAAACTCGCCATTATACAGAATATGGAGCCGACTTCAAACCGCGCCCTCACCGCTTCGATGAGAATCAGGCCGGACGCGTCCAAAGAACCTCAGGCCGAAACCTTGGCCAGGTACGCACGGAGCACGGCCATGGACTGTCCTCGATGGCTGACGCGATTCTTCTCGGCCCGGGTGAGCTCCGCCATCGTGCGCTCGAAGGGCGGGAAGAAAAAGATGGGGTCGTAGCCGAAACCACCTTCTCCCACGGGCGCCGCTCCGATCCTGCCTTCACAGGTGCGCTCGGCGGAGAAAACGATGTGGCCATCGACGGCGAGCGCGACCGCGCTGACGTAGCGCGCGCTCCGGTCCTGCTCGGGCACGCCCTCGAGCCGGCGCAGGATCTCGCGATTCTTCTCCACGTAGCTCGTGTCGTGGCCCATGAAGCGTGCCGAAGCAATCCCCGGCTCACCTCCCAAGGCGTCGATGACGAGGCCCGAGTCTTCACCGAGCGCGGTGGTGCCGGTAGCGCCATGGTAGTAGAGCGCTTTCGCGGAGGCGTTGTCGATAAAGCCGGGTCCCGGCTCCTCCGGTGGTGCGCTCTCAGGAAACAGGTCGAGCGTCACGATATCGATCTCGGAGCATTCCTTGAGCGCTTCGCGCTGCTCCAGGATCTTTCCCTGACTCGTGGTCGCGAGTAAGAGCTTCAAGCCAGAACTTCGCGCTGTCGTTCGACGATCTCAGTGATACCGGCGGAGGCCAAAGCGAGCATGCCCGCCAACGCTTCCTTGGAGAATGGCTTCGACTCTGCCGTTCCCTGGACTTCGACGAACTCGCCGGAGCCTGTCATCACGACGTTCATGTCCACCTCGGCGGTCGAGTCTTCGGAGTAGTCGAGATCGAGCAGATACTCACTATTCACGATCCCGATGCTGGTGGCGGCGACGTGATCGAGGATCGGATCCTGAGACAACGCTCCGGCAGTACGTGAGGCTTGGAGCGCCAGTGAAAGCGCGACGAACGCGCCTGAGATCGAAGCGGTGCGGGTACCGCCATCCGCCTGGATGACGTCGCAATCGATCCATACCGTGCGCTCGCCAAGCTTCGAGAGATCGACGACCGCGCGAAGCGAGCGTCCGATCAAGCGCTGAATCTCTTGGGTGCGACCCGAGACTTTGCCGCGAACGGATTCTCGCGGAATGCGGTCCTTGGATGAGCGCGGTAGCATGCCGTACTCCGCGGTAACCCAGCCCGAGCCTTTTCCTTTGAGCCACGGGGGCACGCGCTCTTCGAGCGTCGCCGCACAGATAACTTTCGTCTCCCCCACTTCGATCAAAACGGAGCCTTCGGCGTGTCGCAGAAAACGAGGGGTGAATTTCAGGGGCCGGGCTTGGTCTAAGCCGCGGCCGTCAGTTCGTGTCATTCGGAAGCTCGGATCTTTCGGAGGGTGGATTCAGATAGTTGGGCGCTCGCCCGTAGGGGACGGTCAAGTCCAAGTGACCCGCGATGCTTTGGATCTCCCGACCTTCGACCAGGATTCTCACCAACTTGATCGTCGGAAAATTAGCGAGGAGAGTATTGGACAGGCCGTAGACGGTCAGCTCTTCCGCTGAGGATCCGCCTGGATGATTCTCGACGAGCTCTTGAGAGAAATCGACATAGGCGACGCCTTGAGACGTGATGAAAACGTCGCGGAGCTCGAGCTCGGGCGGGAACGCCGCGGAGCGGCGAATCAGCAGTCGAATGACGTCGCGGCTTTGTTGTTGCAACGTCGCATCGGACGGGATCTCTTCGGTCTCGGTCGTCAAGCTCGTGCCGGAAGCGTCTAAAACGTAGAGCCGCACTCGAGTGAGTCCTGGTGTGAGCTCGGCGGGCTCCTCTCCCGGATCTTCCCCAACGGTGGGCAGCGTGGCCGATGAGCCCGCCATCGTTTCCGAGGACCCCGCCAGAGGCACGGGCTGGCCCAAGAGCCAAAAGGTGGCGAAGACCGCACCACCTATCAACACCACGGCCACCAGGGCGGCCGTGGCGACGAGCTTTCCGCTCAAGGCTGGCTCCGCCGTGACCCACGAGCCGGCGGCACTTGGTTCTCGAAGAGATCCTTGTAGCGGCGAACCCCCCGATAGAGCGCGTCCGCCAAGCGATCTTGGTAGTCGGCGGAGCTCAATAGCTTCTCTTCGTCCGGGTTCGAGATAAAGCCGAGCTCCACGAGCACGGCAGGCATCGTGGCTCCTCGAAGCACTCGAAACGTGTTTTGTTTGATGCCTCGATTGACGGTCTCTCCGCCGGTAATGGACTGAAGCTCCTCTTGCAAAATCTCTGCGAGCTGAGAGGATTGGCTCAAGTGCGACGCTTGGGCCATGTCCCAGAGGATGAAATCCAGATCGCCTCCGGCCGGCGCGGGCTGGTTCTCGCCGGTGGACGCGTAGGAGAGAAAGTAAACGGATGAGCCTCGGGCTCTCCGTCGCGGTGACGCATCCGCATGAATGCTCACGAAGAGACTGGACCGGTTGGTGTTCGCGATCGCCGCTCTTTCGTCGAGCGTGAGCTCACTGTCTCCGTCCCGGGTCAAGATGACGCGAACCCCGAGCCCGGTCTCGAGCTTGTTGCGAAACTTTCTCGCGACCGATAGCACGAGGTTCTTCTCCAACGACCCGGCCTGGCCGAGAGCGCCGGTCTCGCTGCCCCCGTGTCCGGGATCGAGCGTGATGATGCGAAGCTCGCTCGGTCCCGCCGGGCCGGTACCCAGATTGGGCAACGTCGACGCGCGATGCTCGTCCGCCGAGAGGTGAATCTCTTCGGTGTTCGGATTCTGGTCAGGGTCGACGTCTTCCTGGGCTTCCTGACCGGGCTGACCGGGCTCACCTTCCGCGGGCTCTTCCCCCTCGGGAATCACTTCGGACAAGTCCATCTGGACCGTCGAGGCGCCCCGGGTGGGAATTCGCGTCCGGACGAGATCGAGCACG
>JAJCXL010000380.1 GCA_029263435.1 Acidobacteriota bacterium
AAGCGTCAAGGACAGTCGCATGAGCGAGCTCAAAGGCACAGCACACGAAGCCAAGAAAACCGATGGTGTCGAGCGGCGATTGGTTTCGCCCCAGCGGCAAGACGAACGGGAGTCGATATGAGCTTGCTATACGAACTGCGCCAGGCGCTGCGTTCGCTTTCGAGGGTCAAGGGACTGGCGCTGACCGTAATCGTGACGTTGGCCCTGGGGATCGGTGCGAACGCGGCGATCTTCAGCGTCGTCCAGGGCGTTCTCCTGCGTCCGCTCATCAACCGTGAGGAGAATCGCCTCATCTACATCCGGCAGAGCGCGCCCCAAATCGGCCTCGAGAACGCGTACTTCTCAGTACCGGAGATCAAAGACCTCCGCGAGGCCTCGAAGACGGTGAGCGCGTTCGGAGAATTCTCTACGATCGAGTTCACGATGCTCGGGATGGGCGAGCCCCGTACCGTGCGCGCCGGGGTCGTCGACGGCTCCTACTTCGAGGTGATGGGCCTGAGGCCGGTGCTGGGCCGGCTCCTCGGCCCGTCGGACGACACGCCATCCTCCGACGGCGTCGCGGTGCTGGTCCATCGCTTCTGGCAAGAGTCCTTGCAGCGCGATCCCGACGTGCTCGGCAAGACCATCACGCTGGGCACGCGCTCGGCGACCATCATCGGTGTGCTGGAGCCGTCCATCCCCTACCCCGCTGAGACGGAGATCATCGCGAACGTCGTGACGAGCCCGCACCATCTCTCGGCGACGATGGAGGACGGGCGGGTCCACCGGATGACGGAGCTCTTCGGCCGACTCGCTCCCGGGGCCGACATCGAGGAGGCGCGCGCGGAGCTGCGCGCGCTTCACGGCGCCATCCTGAGCGAGTACCCGGAGGCCTATCCGAACGAGGCCGACTTCCAGGTCGATGCCGTGCGGTTGCGCGATCAGATCACGTCGCCGGCGCGAAACGTACTGTGGATCCTTCTCGCCGCGTCGGCCCTGGTGTTCGTCATCGCGTGCTCGAACGTGGCGAACTTGATCCTTGCGCGCTCGGTACGGCGTGAAGGCGAGCTTGCGATCCGGGCCGCGCTCGGCGCGAGGGCCGCCGAGTTGAGGCGCACCCTACTTGCCGAGAGTCTCGTCCTTTGCGGCACCGGCGCGGCTCTCGGTGTCTTCGTCGCGTGGCCGACGGTGGCGGTGCTCAGTCAGTACGCGGCACGTTTCTCTGTTCGGGCGCTCGACGTCACCGTGGACGCCACGCTCCTGTGGGTCGGCGTCGGACTGGCGTTGTCGGCTGCGGTGTTTCTCGCTTTCGTTCCGAAGCTTCCCACCGACGCTTCGAGCGGGCTCGGGCTCACGAACGGCGCCTTGCGCGTCACGTCGGGAACGAACCGTCGCTTGCGCGCGTTCGCCGTCACCCAGATCGCCGCGTCGTTCGTCCTTCTCGCGGGCGCCGGGACCCTCATCGCGACGCTCATGTCGTTGCAGCGCGCCGAGCTCGGCTTCGAAACGCAGAACATCCTCGCGGTCGACATTCCCCCGCTCTCCTTCGACACGGACCGAGCGATCAGCGTCGGTTTCTACCGCGAGGCGATGCGGCGCATCGAGGAGCTTGCGGAAGTGGAGCATGTCGCGGTGGGGACGACGGTGCCGTGGCGGGACGCCGGTAACTTCGGTCCGGGCTTTCAGTTCTCGGTGGAAGGCTACACCAAGGAAGATGGGGAGGAGGATCCGAGAGCCCGGTTCCGCACGGTGTCGCCGGGCTTCTTCGAAGCGCTGGGTGTGCCCGTCATCGCCGGACGCGACTTCAACGAGGCGGACCGCGCCGATGACGAGCCGGTCGTCATCGTGAGCCAGAGCGTCGCGCAGCGCCTGTTCCCCACCCAGGGTGCTCTCGACCGGCGCTTGATGTGGACGGATCCGGTGATGGCGTTCATTGGAGTCAGCGACGGAGTCCGCCGTATCGTCGGCGTGGTCGCCGACATCGACGACGAGAACATCGTGCCCGGGCCGGCCATGAGCGTCTTTCATCCGCTGGAGCAGGAGATGGGCGGAGGCCGCCTCTTCGTCCACGCACGGACGGACGCCTACGCGCTCGTGCCACCGATCACGCAGATCCTCCGGGAGCTTTCGCCCGAGCAGCCCGTGGAGCGTCCGGCGACCCTCGACGACGTGCGTGCCGAAGTGCTCGCGCCGGACCGGCTGAACGCCGTCGTGTTCGGCGGCTTCGCCCTGGTCGCTCTAACGATCGCCGTCGTCGGGGTGGCCGGTGTGCTCGCGTTCTCGGTCAGCGCGCGCACGCGCGAGTTCGGCATCCGCGTCGCCATGGGCTCCGAGCCTCGCAACCTCCTCGCCGGAGTGTTGCGAGAGGGCGCGGCCATCGCCGGCGTCGGAATAGTGATCGGGGTCCTCGGAGGCCTGGCCCTCGTTGCCCTCGCGAGCGGCTACATTCCGGACCTCCGCGTTCCCGGCGTGCTGCCCGCGGCGGGGGCGGCGGCGATCCTGTTGGGTGCGGCACTGACGGCGACCTTCATCCCCGCAGCGCGCGCGTCGCGGGTCGACGTCGTCGAAGCGCTCCGCTCCGAGTGATCGGCCGCCCGGATTCGCCATCTCCACCATGCAGGTGCTCTGGTGCGGTCGGTGCCCTCAAGGACTCGTCTATAACGCTCGGGTCGCCCAACGCGCGCGACAGATGTCCACGCCACCTTGAACGGCTATGAGATAGGATTCCTTGACTGTGGCCTCGGACAGGAAAGGGAGAAAGAGATGAGCAAACGACGAGTTTTATTCGCGATTCTAGGGGTAGTGCTGGTAGTGGCATCGATACAGGCCGTTGCGCAGCAGGAGGAACCGGTACCGATGGGGTTCTTCATCACCAGCGTCGGTCCCGGCTATGGGGCGGCTCTCGGTGGTCTGGAAGGCGCGGACGCGCACTGTCAGAAGCTGGCCGAGGCAGTGGGCGCCGGCACCCGGACGTGGCGGGCCTATCTGAGCGCGCAAGCATCGGGTGGTCAGCCGGCGGTCAACGCCCGCGACCGTATAGGGAACGGCCCATGGGCCAACGCTGAGGGTCTCATCATCGGGGCCGACGTCGATGACCTGCACTACAACAACGGTGCCATCAACTACGAGCACGCACTCACCGAAAAGGGTGAGCGGGTGAACTCGGGCGGCTCGGGCGACAGTCCGAACATGCACGACATTCTCACCGGCACGCAGCTCGACGGCACCACCTTCCCTCCCGGAGAGGATCGCACGTGC
>JAJCXL010000381.1 GCA_029263435.1 Acidobacteriota bacterium
CCTAGGCTGTTCCTCGAGCGCACCGGCCTCGACCCGGACGAGTTTAGGGTGGAATCCGTCCGCGTCCACAAAGGTCGGCCGGTCGTGAAGCTCGACGGCGTGTCCTCTATCACCGAGGCCCAAGCTCTTGCCGGCCGAGCCATCGGTGTTCCGTCCTCAGAGATTGAATCTCCCCCGGATGGCAGCTTCTATCATTTCGAGCTCGTTGGGCTCGAAGTCCACGACGAAAGGCTGGGTTTCATCGGGACCGCCTCGGAGATTCTATCTACCGGTGGCACCGACGTAATCGTCGTGACGACCCCAGACGAATCTGAAGTGCTGCTGCCGCTGTGTTCCGAAATTTG
The DNA here is from genome assembly GCA_029263435.1 of Acidobacteriota bacterium. Lineage (GTDB taxonomy): Bacteria > Acidobacteriota > Vicinamibacteria > Marinacidobacterales > SMYC01 > JAJCXL01. The sequence continues at coordinate 345 of JAJCXL010000381.1, forward strand.
TCGCCGGGTCGACCCGGCAAAGGGTCGTATCGACATCGCCGCTCCCGATGGATTGTTGGAAGCCAATGCGCGTTGATATCGTCACGATTTTTCCCGACATGTTCCGAGAGGTCTTCCAGTTCGGAATCGTCGGACGCGCCGTGAAGGCGGAGCTCTTGTCGGTCGCCGTGCACGATCTGCGCGATTGGACGACGGACAAACATCGAAGCACCGATGATTCCCCTTACGGTGGCGGTCCGGGAATGGTCATGAAGGTGGAGCCCTTGGTGGCCGCGGTCGAAGACGTCATTGCCCGTTCGAGCATTGAGGACGCGCGAAGAGTTCTCGCTTTGATGTCGCCGAGAGGGGTCCCACTCAGCCAGGCCCGCGCGAGCGAAATGTCGAAGCTCGATCACATCGTGTTGGTCGCGGGACGCTACGAAGGGGTGGACGAGCGATTCCTCGACGTGACCGGGGCGGACGAGATCTCCATCGGGGACTACGTCCTTTCCGGGGGCGAGATTCCGGCCATGGTCGTGGTGGACGCTTTGACCCGCCTTCTGCCGGGAGCGATATCCGATCCGCGCTCGGCCGAAGTCGACTCGTTCAGTCACGGACATTTGGACTTTCCTCACTACACCCGTCCGGCCGTATTTCGAGACCTCGCCGTCCCGGAAGTGCTGTTGTCGGGAAATCATGCCGCCGTCGGAGAATGGCGGCAAGAACGGGCGATCGCCGATACGAGGCGTCGTCGTCCCGAGCTTCTCAATAACGAATCCGTTCATTTATCTCGATCTTGAGGATCGAACTTATCCATCGAAAAGGAAAATTTGAAATGAATGTCATCGACAAGTTGGACGCCCGTGAGCTCAGAGACGATCTGCCTGAGCTGAACCCGGGCGATACGGTGAAAGTGCATGTGCGCGTCAAAGAAGGGGACAAACAACGCGTGCAGATCTTCGAGGGAATGATCATCGCGCTCAAAGGTAACGGCCCTCGCAAGACGATGACCGTTCGCAAGACCTCCTTCGGTACTGGGGTGGAGCGGATCTTTCCGCTACATGCGCACACGATCGCGAAGATCGAGGTACTCCGATCCCATCACGTCCGGCGCGCCAAGCTCTATTTCATGCGTGAGCGCAAAGGTAAAGCTGGAAGACTGAAGGAAAAGAGACATTAGTTCGGAGCGTCGACACCCGAGCGAGCTGTCAAATAGCCAATGGCCCTGAATAAGGACAAGATTTTCAAAGCGGCGGATAAGCACATCCGTGCGAACCGCATTGAGAGGGCTATCGGCGAATATGAGACGTGGCTGAAAGAGAACCCGCGCGACTGGAACACCGTCCGACAAGTCGGGGATCTCTACCACCGTATCGGGCGCAACGACGAAGCCACCAAGAAGTACGCGCTCGTGGCGGACCACTACAAGCGCGACGGGTTCAACGTGCGTGCGATCGCGACGCACAAAATGATCCTCCGCCTCGATTCTTCGAATGAAGAAGCGATGCGAAACTTGGCCGAGCTCCAGGCCGAGGAAGGTCTCCTCATGGAGGCCAAGTCTCACTATCAGGCTCTGGTAGAGCTCTACACGAAGAAAGGCCACAAGCGGCTCGCGGCCGAGGTCTTCAAGAAGCTCACCGAGATCGACCCGCAAGACGTCCGCGTCCGCCACAAATATGCGGAGTTTCTCAACAAGCAAGGCAAAGCCGATGAGGCCTCGGTCGAATATGTAGGTATCGCCGACCAATTCATCGGCCAAGGGCTGGTCGATGAAGCGATCAAGATCCTCGAGCGCGGCCGATCGTTAGCCACCGATGATCCGGAGCTGACGATCAAGCTCGCTCACGCGCACACCCTCCAAGGAAATCACAGCGAGTCGGTGCGCATGCTCGAAGAAGTGCGCGGGAAACATGCGAGTGACCCGAACATCCTCGGCCAACTCGGGGAAGCCTATCTCGCGGCAGGAAATAACGAGGAAGCGGAGACCGCGTTCCAACGGCTGCGCGACACCGAGCCCGACAACCCGGATCACGTGATTCGGATCGTCGATCTTCGAATCGCACAAGGCCAGCTCGATGCGGCGCTGGAGCAGCTGACGCCGTTGATCGACTTGCACGTCGCGGATAACGACAGCTCACAGGCAATCAAGCTCGTTCAGAAAGTCCTCTCCAAAGAGCCCTATCACATCAAGTCGCTGATGAAGTTGGCCGAAGTGCACACGATCCTCAAGCAGGATCCGGCGCGGGTCGGGGTCTATGACAGCTTGTGTGAGGCTTACCACCGGAGCGGCGACATCGATCGAGCGGTCCAAGTCGCCGAGCAGCTGGTCGAGCTCGAGCCGGAAGGCTCCCAGCACAAAGACCGACTCAACTTCTTGAGGTCGAAGCTGGCCGTCGCGGCTGCCGACGTCGAGCCCGCGAGCGAGGCGCCACCGCCGGACGCATCGGACGCAGCCGCGCCAGCCGTCGACAGTCCGGTCGTCGATATCGATTTGGACGTGGATGCCTCCGAGGACTACGACGCTGAGCTGACGTTGGAAGAGGATTCCGAGGAGGCGTCTCCGCCGGCGCCGCCTTCGAGCCCCACACCCGTCCTCACCCCCCCTCCGATGCCCGCCCCCCCGACGCCGGTCTCGGCGGAAGCGAGCTCCGGCCCCGATCTCGGAGAGGTGATCGAGCTCACCTCTGAGGATGAGGAGAACGTCAAAGAAAAACTCACTGAAGCGGAAGTGTTCGTCCGTTACGGCTTGGTGGACAAGGCGATCGCACAGTTATTGGACGTCCTCGAGAGCTTCCGCTTTCACGTCGAGGCTCGCGAGAAGCTCATCGAGGTCTATCGCGATCAAGGGCTCACCCGTGAAGCGTCCGAGCAACTGGTTCAGCTCGGACAAGTCTTCGACAAGCTAAATCGTCCGGAGGACGCGTCGACGTCGCGCGAGGATGCGGCCCAGCTGAACCCGGACCTCGCGGCCCAGGCGGCGAGTGCCGAGCTCGCAGCTCAGGACGAGTTAGAGCTGACCTTGTCACCGGAGACCGACTCGGATCTCGGAGACGTTGGGATAGAGATGGAGGCTCCGCCCGCGGCGCCTCTCGACCCGTCATCGCCGGAGGTCCGGGAACTTCCGCCGATCGATGACGATCTCGACGTTCTCATCGACGATGAGAGTTTTCGCATCGAAGGTGACGAAGAAGAAGAGCCTCTGGAGATCTCGTTCGAGGAAAGTAGTGAGAGTCTCGGCCCCGACTCGTCGGGAGATGTCGAGATGAGCGATGAGGATATCGTTCTCGAAGGCGTGCCGGACCTCGATGCTGATCTCGAGCCCGCGCTCGCAGAGGTCGCGCTTCACGACACGGAAGACGATGCCGACGTCGAGGAGATCGCCATCTCGCTCGACGATGTCGACGAGAAAGTCGACCACGAAGAAAAGATCTCTGTCGATTCCACGCTTCACCTCGATGACGCGAGCGCCGAAGATCTCGAGTTGTCCATCGATGACGACGCCGAGTCGCTCGCCATGGATCTCGGCGATACGGATGCCGACTCGACGATCCCGTTGACCGATGCAGGGCTATCGGATGCTTTTTCGGCTGAGAGCTCCAGCGAGGATCTGGCCGTCGACTTGGATGACGAGGAGTTTCCGGTCGATTTTCCGACGGAGCTGGATGACGACACTCTGGGGGGCGATACGCTAGAGGTCGCTGATCTCGAAGACTCGGCCGAAGACATCGCTCCGGTCATCGAGCTCGAGATTCCGCGCATCGAGCTAGATTCCGAGCCGGACGTGTCCGCCGTGGCCGCCGTGCCGATGAGCGACGCCATGGACTTGTCGCTGCTCGACGACGTTGCCGAAAGCGTTCCGGAGGCGCCCCCGAGCGAGCCTCCTCCCGCCGTTGCGCCCCTGGCTGCCGAGCTCGAGGAGGTCGATGAGTTCATCGCCTTGGGACTCTATGAGGACGCGCGGGATTCGCTGCGAGATCTCAGCCAACACCACCCGGAAGACGAAAGCGTTCGCGCGAAGGTAGCCGAGCTCGGGTTCTCGTTCGAGCCCGCCGCGCCATCGGACGAGGGTGAAGAGGAGGCGGCGAGAACGAGCTTCGTCGGTCGGGTTCTGGACGTCGCCGAGCCGGTTCTGGAGGAGAGCGCCGATCTTCACGCCGCCTTGGACTTTCCACCGGTCGAGCCGACCCACGCGGGGTCGACGGGGAGCCTCGACGAAACGGAAGACATCCAGTCGCTCGTGGATTCGAGCACCGCCATCGTGGTGGACTCGCCCGGCTCGGACGATCCCGAAGACGCCTTCATAGATCTAGCCACGGAGCTCTCGGATGAGATCTTCGGTACTCACAGCGCGACCGGAGACGATATCGACGAGTCCGAGGGACCGCTGACCGACCCAGGACTCGACCAGATTTTCAAGGAGTTCAGAAAAGGCGTCGAGAAACAGCTGGGCACGGAGGACTACGACACCCGTTACAACCTGGGTATCGCCTACAAGGAGATGGGGCTTCTAGATGAGGCCATTGCCGAGTTCCAGCTCGCGGCAAAAGACGAGGTTCGCGGCTTGGAGTGTTGCAGCATGCTCGGACTCTGCTTTTTGGAGAAAGGGATGCCGGAGCTCGCCATCAAATGGTTTACGAAAGGCCTCGAGCTTCCCGGGCGGCGAGAAGAGGAGTACCACGGCCTTCAGTATGACCTCGGACAAGCGCATGAGGCCGCCGGTCGCCCCGAGCAGGCGCTCGAGCTCTACATGGAAATCTACAACGATAACGCGCGTTTTCGGGATGTGACGGACCGGGTGCGAGACCTTCAGGCAGCGGTACGTAAATGAGTGCTCTCGAGATCGCCCGCGCCTATCGCCGGCTCTGACTATGGAAGATCGACAATGGTTCGTCCTCTACGTGCTGGTGTGTTTAGAGGTCGGGATCTTTCTCGTTTTCGTCCCTTGGTCGGCCATATGGGAGCGCAATTACTTCCTCGAGAACTATCCGGGATTACGACCGTTTTTTCTTTCCCCTGCAGTCAGAGGAGCGGTCTGCGGTCTCGGTTTCGGAAACATCTATCTCGCCGTGCGCGAAGTCATGTCGCGCTTGAGGCCATCCGGACCTGGGGGGCCGAGTCGGGATCGGCCTCTCGCGACCCGCACGCGTGCTCCCCGCAGCGATCGTGAAGAAGTGCTGGCCGCATCCGAAGAGCCCTGATCCCGTCGCTCCGGGAGGCGAGCATCCTTGACCGGTCCGCCGCGCTACCGACTCGCGACTTACATGATCGCCGGCGGTGATGCGGACGAGGATGTCACCGCGCAATCGGTACTTCGAGGGCTGAAGCTCGGGGTGGACCGAGCTCAGATTCGGATGCCCGGCGCGAGCGGAGGGAGTCTCGAGCGGGTCCTCCGCGCCATCGTGGGTCGCGATGACCGGCTGCGCCAACGGCTGCTCGTGGGCGATCGCCTCGACATCGCCATGGCTTGGCGACTAAAAGGCGTCCACCTGCCCTCCCACGGGTTCTCGACCAGACAGGTTCGTGAACGGTCCCCCGAGGGTTTCGAGATCGGAGTGTCGACCCATTCCCTCGCCGAGGCGATGGCGGCGGCGCGAGACGGAGCGGACTTCGTCGTTTTCGGTCCGGTCTTTGAGACGTCGTCGAAACCGGGGCAGCCGGGGGTCGGACTCGAGGCCTTGACCGAGGTCGTCCGTGAGACTCCGATCCCTGTCTACGCGCTCGGAGGGATCGAGCCCGGCCGCGTTGAACCGGTGGTAGGCACCGGTGCTCACGGTGTGGCTGGAATCTCGATGTTCGACAACGAGGCATCGGTGCACGCGTTGTTCAAGATCCTAAAATGACCCCGAGAGAGATTCTCGAGTCGCTCGCGCCGCATAGCACCGCAAGCGACGTCCAACCTCTGCTCGAGCACCGCGAGACCGAGGAGGTACATGTTCTCGCCATCTTGAGAAAGCGGGAGATCGCACCGAGCGTGATCGAAGCCGTCGCTCGTCACGACAGATGGAACAAGCGCCAGACGGTGAGGGCCGCCATCGTGAGCCATATCAAGACACCGCGAACGCTCGCGCTGCGAATGCTGCCCTACTTGTTCTGGCAAGAACAGCTCAAAGTCGCGACCAATATCAGGCTCTCGATGCCTCTGCGAGTGGCGGCAGGGAGCAAGTTGAAGGAGCGTCTCTCTGAGCTCGAGCTTGGAGAGCGCATCTCGATGGCCCGTCGGGCACCGGCCGCACTCGTCCCGGCGCTCGCCCTCGATGCGAGCCACCATGTCATCCGATCGTTACTTCAGAATGCTCGGATGAAAGAGCACGACGTCTTGCTCGTCTTGAGGCGCGACCCGATCGATCCCGAAATGTTGAGAGCGGTCGCCGAGAGCGAACGGTGGGTGCACCGCCCCGCGGTGGTTCAGGAGCTCGTCTGCCACAAGAATACTCCAGTTCACGTCGCCCTTTCGCTGGCGGGGAAGCTCGATCGGCGAAAGCTGGCTTTGCTTCTCGATAAAGGTGTCCTCCCCCCGGTGGTCGCGCGGAGAGCTTCGCATTTGCTCGACGACGAGTCCTGAAACACGTCCTCACGTTGACAGAGAATTCCACGTCTGACACAATTGGCTCTGTTCGGAGTGTGGAGCAAACCGCCCTAGTCTGAGAGAGATAGGGGGCCATGCCTCGTCCCGTTCCAAAAAAGACAGGGCTTGATTGGATGGCGTCGCTGAGCGAAAAGCTGAGGCGCGAGCGTGAGCTTCGCGGCATCAGCTTAAAGCAGATTTCCGAGGATACCAAGATCGGGGTTCGGTTCCTCGAGGCTCTCGAGCAAGACCGTCTCGAGCTAATCCCGGGTGAGTTCTATCGTCGATCCTACCTGCGTGCCTACGCTCGCTACCTTGGTCTCGACGAAGACCGCGCCGTCAACGCCTATGCATTCGCCAACCAAGAAAAACCAGCGTCTACGGAGGGCGTCGAAGACGCGTCCGCGGGAATGTCGACGACCGGTTGGGTCGCTCTCGGCGGCTGCATCTTCTTGGTCATTGGTCTCATTTACTGGCAGCTCGAGTCCGAGCCGGCCGATCTTCCCCCCTCCGAGCCGGTTACTGCTGCACCCGAGACCTCCTCCGCGGCGGGGCTCTTGTCCGCGGCGGGATCAACCATGAGCGGAGAGGTCTCGGAGGTCTCTGTTCCGCCGCTCGCCGAGGATCTGGTGCGCTCTTCGCAAGAGCCGCTGAGACTCAAGGTGAGAGTCGAACAATCGTGTTGGCTCGAGATTCGAGGTGATGGCGAAGTGCTGACCATCGGTCTGAAACCGGCTGGGTTCGAGACGGTGCTTACTGCCAGCCAAGAGCTGCGTTTGTGGCTGGGTAATGCAGGTGGCGTCTCGTTGTGGATGAACGAGAGGCCGCTACGGCCATTGGGGAGTGCGGGGCAAGTCCGCAAAGACGTGGTCATGACCCTCGAGAACTATACCGAGTTCGTCGCTTCTGAAACGGGATCTTCTTGAGCTCGCCTCTCGTCGTTCAGTTCCGTCGCGGCGGGGTTTCGAGAGAAGTCCGCATGACCGCGGCGTCGGGCGCCTTGCCGCTTTCTCCTTCGGATCAGGTCGAGCTGCTCCACTTGCTGACCCGAGACAGCGACGAAGACGTCAGCAAGACCGCGGAGAACAGCCTCCACGGCATGGAAGAGGACTCCCTCGTCTCTGTCGTCACAGAGGTCGGCACGGCACCGGAGGTCCTCGCCTTTTTTTGCATGCGCAGTGAGTCCGAGAAAGTGCAAGAAGCGGTCTTGCGCAATCCATCGACCCTCGACGAGTCTGTCGTCCTCCTCGTGCCGCGCCTCTCCGAGCACAACCTCGAGTTCGTCGTCGTCAACCAGACCCGCCTTTTGCGCCATCCGCCCATCGTGGCCGCGGTAGAGGCGAACGAGAACCTGAGCTCCGATCAGCAACGCCGCATCAACGAGCTCAAGCACGACTTCAAGCTCGATAGCGAGGGCGTCCCGCTTCCCAAGCCCACCGCGCCGGCAACGAAAGCGACGAAGCTCGACCTCGGGACGGGGCCGGCCGAGCAAGAAGAGCCACCCCCGCAATCGACCGAAGAGGCGGCTGAGCTCTACGCCGTCTCCGAGGTGATGGCCGAGGGGACTCCCGAGGAGGAGAAACGCAGTCTCCTCGCGGAGCTCGTGACGATGTCGGCGGCCGAGAAGATGTTGCGGGCGCTCAAAGGCGAGCGTGAAGCTCGACTCATGTTGATCCGCGATCGCAATCGCACGGTTTGGAGCGCCGTCTTGTCGAGCCCGAAGATGAACGACGCAGACGCCGAGCAGATCGCAAAGATGCGCAATGTCGCTCCGGACGTCCTCCGAGAGATCTCCAAGAACCGCCAATGGACCAAACGCTACAGCGTGGCCCATGAGCTCGTGAAGAACCCGAAAACGCCCCCGGAAGTCTCGTCGAAGCTGTTGATGCGCATCAAGGACCGCGACTTGAAGATGCTGCTCCGGGACCGTAATGTTCCAGAACAGGTCAGGCGTTTGGCGAAGAAGAGAACGAGGACGAGCAAGTAAAGAACCGATGGCTGAAGATTTCTACAAGATTCTAGGCGTCCATAAGACCGCATCGGCGGTCGAGATCAGAAAGGCTTATTTGCAGCTGGCTCGGGACCAGCACCCGGACCGCTTTTCTGAGGAATCGGCCAGGCGTGCGGCGGACGAGCGTTTTCAGCTGATCACGGAGGCGTTCAACCAGCTACGTGATGAAAAGAGCCGTCAGGAGTATGATAGAAGTCTGGCTAAAGTACAGAAAACGCCGGTGGAGGAGGCTCGTCTATACTTCAAGAATGCCGAGCTGCGGGAGCAATCGCAGGACTATGACAGCGCCCTGAAGTTTTACTACGAAGCTATGCGCCTACAACCGGGAAACGTCGACTATATCCTCGCCGCAGGACA
>JAJCXL010000382.1 GCA_029263435.1 Acidobacteriota bacterium
CCGAGGCCACCGATAAGAAGCTCATCCGGGGAGCGTTGATCTTGGCTCGAAACGAGCTCACTCGTCTTCACGAGAACCCCTCCTGGGCGACCGGAGAAGCGATATTCGGGATGTTCTCGCTACTTCTCACGGACTTCGCACCGGAAGCGGATCGTCTGGAGCGATTGGGATCTCGACTCGATAAGGTAGCGAGCTTTCTGGACCACGCCCGACGCAACATCGACGGGCGGAGCGCTCCGTCACCAGGCTCGTGGATCTCGCGATCCATGAACGAGTGCGTCGGCGCTCTCGCGTTTTTTTCCGAAGGCCTCGCCCACCTCTCGCCGAGACCACCGCTCCAGGCCTCCGCGGCGCGGGCGGCTGAAGCGTTCTCCAAGTTCCACGACTATCTCGAATCGCAGGCCGTACCCGAGGACTCTCCAGTCAACGTTACTGACGTGGCGGTCGGTGAAGAGCGCTTCACCGAGATCCTGGAGCTTGGCCACCAACTCGATTGGAGCCCGTCCGAGCTCGCGTCTCGGGCCGAGCGCGAGCTCGACCGATGTGCCCAGCGCTTGAACGACGCATCCAAGTCCTGGCGGGAGGACCTCGTCGAGCTCGAGGAGCTTCATCCGTCCAGAGAGACTTATCTGGACGCGTTTCACTCGTGCTGGACGAAGAGCCATGAGCTTGCCCGCTCCGCGAATCTTTTGACCTGGCCCGACTACCCCATCGACTACGTCCCTCGGCCGAAATGGGCGCGAGCCGCCGCTCCTCACCTCTATTTTCTGTTCTATCGCTCGCCCGCGCCTCTCGACGGCGCCGAACGCGTGCGCTACCTGGTCCCGCCGCTCGAGCCGGAGCTCGGAGACGTGGAGGCTTCGCGCCTGCTTCGCTCGATGAACGACAGCGTCATCAAGCTGAACCATGTCGTGCACCACGGCGGCATCGGCCACCACGTGCAAAACTGGTACGCTCAGAGGTCAGAGTCACGCATCGGACGTATCGCGGCGGTGGATGGCGCGTCACGGATCGCGATGACCTGCGGTGGCACCATGGCAGAGGGCTGGGCGTGTTATGCCACGGACCTCATGGATGAAGCCGGCTTTCTCACCCCGCTCGAGAGCCTCTCTCAACATCATGCGCACGCGCGCATGGCCGCTCGCGCCGTCGTCGACGCAAGGCTGCACTGCGAAGAGATCTCCTTTGCGGAGGCGGTCCGCTTCTACGTCGAGAGAACGAACATGAGTGAGTCCGCCGCGCACGCCGAAGTCACCAAGAACAGCATGTTCCCCGGGGCGGGCGTGATCTATTTCGTGGGCGCCAGCCTCCTGCACGACCTGCGACGAACGGTCTCCGAACGAGAGGGCGCGAAGTTCGACCTTCGATCCTTTCACGATCGGGTGCTCTCCCATGGCTCGATACCGGTGGAGCTGATTCGCCAGTCGATGCTCGAGACGAGTCCTAGCGCCTAGCGCCCCGATCGACCCGATAGCCCGCGAACGATCTTGACGATCGCCAGTAGCATGGCGACCGGCATGAACACGGCCGCAAACGCTACCAGGGCAAACGAGACCGCGGTCGAGCCACCGATCCAATAGATCGAGCCGAGGATCGTTCCCACCGTCGCCAGGAGGGCGAGGGGCAATCCGAGCACGATCAGAAGCGCCGTGAGGATGACGGCCCGACGCGGATTCTTTGCGTGTTGTTTTTCGAGCCAAGTAAGCTCGACGGGCGTCGGAGGCGCTCCCATTTCCGCGAGCTTTACGAGATGGGCGGCGGCCACGAGCCAACTCTCGGCGCGGTCGGGGCTCACCTCTTCGAGAGTCAGCGAGGAGGCCAGGCTCAGCGTCTTCGGGCCGAGTCGCAACACCATCGCGGCGTCCGGCCGTGACACGCCGACCTGCTCGAGGGTGGTGGCCACGTTCGGATCGGTCGCGAACCTTCTCGCCCATTCAGGATCCGCGGCCCATAGCTCGACCCCCGCCCCGCCGGGAAGGTCGACACGGTGAAGCCCTTTCCACTTGAGCACGCGTCGCACGAGACCGCCAAGGGCCTTGCCCGGTCGGTGCGAGACGAGACGAGTACGCGTCGAGGTCTCGACCATGACGTCGAGATGAAGTCCGGCATAGGCTCTCCGCCTCGCGCCTCCGCTCCTTCCGCGAGTCCGCACCGAAGCTTGAACTCTCATGTGGCGTCCGTTCCAGGTCCCGCGATAGTTGACGTGGGCCATGCCTTGCGGGTCGAGCTCGAACCCAAGGGGCACGAGCCAATCGGAGACCCTGCGCACCAGCTCGGCGCGTGATTGCCGGAGAGTCATGGGTCGGGTCTCGGCCGTCGGGCTCATCGCACCGCGAGTCTAGCAACGCGCCATCCAGGGTGCCAGGAGGCAGCGCTTGTGAGAAACTACCGCCCGGAGAGCGTCCGAGCGCGAATGGAGACCCACCGAGACAAACCGCCGAGCCACAACTCGATCCGATTCGGCTGGATCTTCCTCCTCGCCATCTATGTCGGAATCTTGATGTTTCTCGTCGATCTGACGACGACGCCGGCTACGGACATCAATGCGGTCTCCATTTGGGAGATCGAGCAAGACAACGCTCGCCAGGAGTGGCTCGCGCTCGCCTGGGCTGGTTTCGCGCGGTCGATGGGGACCCTGTTGTGGTTCGCGCCACTCGGTATTTTCGCCGCGCTCGCCTTACCGCGGCGGAAAAGGTTTTTTACCCGCGCGATCACGGTATTTGCTCCCGCTGCCCTGGCTGCTGTCGCGCTAGGCTACGTCGTCACCGAGCTCACCGTCGGCCCCAGCGATACCGCTCGTGGGCTCTGGGTCTTGTCCCTAGGCACTCTTGGCGGCGTCCTCGGAGCGGCCGTAGGCACGGCGGCTGCCCGGGGCGCGATCCCACTCTTGATGTTTTTTCCCAAGCTCGCCGCGGCTGCCATCGCCATAGCGGCCGTGGGCACTTTTCTGGTGACGTCGACCACGCCTTTCGACATCAAGGGGCCCCACGTGGGCTCTGAGGACCGCCGTCACCTGGTCCAGCTGCTTCGGGGCCACAATCCGATGACACTTCGCGCGGGCGAGACGAGAGCGATCGTCATCTCGAGCCGCGACATCGAGCTGATGCTCGCCTCTGGCTTGTCACTGGTCGGGGCCACACCTCCGCTCACGGTCGAGACCCGCAACGAAGACACGCTCGTACGCATCTCAGCGCACGTTCCCTATTTGGATCGCTTCATCAACCTGACGATCCGGCTCCGAATCCGGGTGGAGCGCGGGATATTGGATCTGGGGGTTCCGCAGTTGCGACTTGGCTCGATCCGGGTTCCCGGTCCGGTCCGAGGAGCGCTCGCGAAATTTGCGGAAACGCTGGTGCAAAGAGACGAGACGCTGAGCCCGGTGTTGTCGGGGATCGACGACCTCGTGGTGGGAAACATCGGCGTCGCTATCTCTTATCGGAGAATGGACCTCCAGGGGAAGTTTCTTCCGACGGTGCTCGCCCGGCTCGGTCCCGGTGAAGACGCATTACGTGCCGCGCGCGCGCAGCTCGCCCATTTCGCCGAGGTCGCGCCCGGCTGGGCCCACAACGAGGCGCTGTTCGAGAAATCGCTTCAAACCGCGTTCGAGCTCGCCAAAAACCGCTCCGAGACCGGAAACCCCATCGCTGAGAACAGCGGCGCGCTGCTCGCGCTCTCGACGCTTCTCGGCCATCCACAATTGAGCGTGTTTGCCGGATTGGAGTCGGAAGCGCAAACGATACGACACACTCGGAGATTTTTGAGGAATACGCGCTTGCGAGGCCGCCGGGACTGGTCCCGACATTTCTTCGTCAGCGCGGGTCTGATGCAATTGTCCACCGTGGCGGTGAGCGACGCGGTCGGTCTTCTCAAGGAGGAGCTCGACGCGGATATGGACGAAGGCGGCAGTGGCTTCTCCTTCGCGGACCTTCTCGCCGACCGGGCAGGCACGATGTTCGCGCGCGCCGCAACCCTCGACGTGTCCGGGGCAGAGAGAATACAAGCCGCAATGTCCAGCGGCATCGATGTCTCCGAGGTCTTCCCTCCCGCGGACGGGTTACGAGAAGGCCTCGCGGATGACGTGCTGCGACGAGACTTTGGCGGGGTCGGCGGTGACGGTTACCAGCGAGTGATCGATGACATCGAAGCCCGACTCTCACGCTGTCCGCTCCTGCGCCCGGGGCGGATCGAGCTCGACTGAAGGAAGAACGTAAGCCCGCGATGCGAGCCACTCCCCTCCTGCTAGCCTTAGCCGTTACGGCCTTCGCCCAGGCGCCGGCCGGCACCGCTTTTGGACAGGCGACGACTCTCTCGCCACGAGTTCCACAACGCATCATCGACGAGCAGTTCGCTCACGCGACCGAGCTTCTCGGCAAGAAGCTCTACGAGCGCGCGATCGATCAGTTTCTCTATGTCCTGGCCCTGTCTCCGACGCATCACGAGGCTCATTTCTACGCCGGCCTCGCCTACATCCAGCGCGGGCTGACCGGTCTGGAGCAAGCGGACCATCACCTCAGCCGGGCGATCGAGCTCGACCCGTCGAACCCTAGACGGTTCCACTACCGGGGTGTCGTTCGGATGCGACTCGGCGACTATGACGCCGCTCGGTCGGACTTCGAGCACATGCTCGAGGCGGAGCCCGGCTACTATCCCTCGCTGTACTCGCTCGGTGCGACGTGGATGCGACTCTCACGCTACGACGACGCGGTCGAGATCCTGAAACGGGCGGTGGACGCCAACCCGTCCCAGCTCGAGCCGAAATGGAACCTCAGCCTCGCCACCCGCTTCGCCGGACGGTCTGCTGACACGATCGAGCCGCGCTATCGACTAGAGCTCGCCGGTACCGGGGTGGCGTCCTCGCCGGTCGCGTTCGAAGAGGTGTCCGAGACACGGGGCATCATTAGATACAGCCGCGCGAGAGGAAGCGGCTGGGGCGACATGGACAACGACGGAGATCTGGACCTCTTCACGGTCGGAATCCGAGACCCGCACGGGATGTATCGCAACGACGGCGGTCGATTCACGGACGTCACCACCGATGTCGGACTCTTCGATCCGAGCGGAGGCTGGTCCGCCCTCTGGGCCGACTACGACAATGATGGTGACGAGGACATCTATGTCACCCGCGACGGCTGGGACGGCGAGCTGCCCAATAGCCTCTACCGAAACGACGATGGCGTGTTCATCGACGTGTCTACCCAAGCGGGCGTCTCTAGCCCCAAAGACGGATTCACCGCGGCTTGGGCCGATATCGATCACGATGGGGATCTAGACCTCTACGTCGCCAACGGCGTCGCAAGCCCTGGGGGAAGCGCCAATGAGCTCTTCGTCAATAACGGAAACGGCTCGTTCACCGAAAGCGCGGCGCGCTACGGCGTCGCCAACCATGGCCGCTCCATCGGCTCTGCTTTTGGAGATTTCAACAATGACGGCTGGGCCGATCTCTTGGTCATCAATTTCTTCGGCAACCCCGCGCTCTACCGCAACGATGCCGGGACGCGCTTTACGGATGTCAGCGCCGCAGCCGGCATCACTTCGCCGACAGAGGGTTTCGTTGGCTTCTTCTTCGACTATGACAATGACGGCTGGCTCGATGTCTTCATCGTCGGCTTCGCGGGTGAAATGGAGCTGGCCCTCCAAAGCGCCGTCGCTGGAGGGGCAGTGAGTGAGAGCAGCCGGCTCGCGCTTTATCGCAACGACCGCGACGGCACGTTCACCGACACCACTCAGGAGGCCGGGCTCGCGTTCAACTTCGGAGCGATGGCGGCCACGTTCGGCGACATCGACAATGACGGGTTTCTCGATATCTACCTGGGCTGCGGTGCTCCGGCGATGGAGCGGTTCGAGCCCAACAAACTGTTCCACAACCAAGGAGACGGGACCTTCCTGGACATCGGGGCCTCCGCGGGGGTCGACAATCTCGGTAAGGGTCACGGCGTAAGCTTCGCGGATTTCGATGCGGACGGAGATCTCGACATTTACGTCCCCACCGGGGGCGCCTTTCTCGGAGACCGCCAGCGGGACGTTCTCTATCTCAATCCGGGAACGTCGAACCAATGGCTCCACATCGAGCTCGAAGGCACGACGGGACACCCGAGCGCGGTCGGCGCGCAAGTCCGGGTGCGAGTAGGGGATCGTTTGATGCTGCAAGAGGTAGCACTCGGGGGCGGGTTCGGCTCCACCAATAGTCCCATTCTCGAGTTCGGACTGGGGAATGCCGAGGTCGCGGACGAGATCTCGGTCCATTGGCCGTCCGGGGGCAAGCTGTTGATCCGAGAGATCGGCGCCGGCCGGATCCGCATCGTCGAAGGCCGACCCGGGATCACGCGCTTGGATGAGAGCACGAGCGTCCGCTGACAGCGCAGGACGTTTCTAGAAGCCGGGCGGCGCGATGAAGTAAACTTTGAGGAACATGCTCGTCCTCGCGCTTCTGGTCATGCTCCAAAGCTATACGGAGACGATCCAGCAGGGGATCGCGGCGCGAGATAGCGGTCAACTCGGCGACGCGGAGCGCGCGTTCAGAGAGGCCATCGAGCTGTCGCCCGAGGACGCGCAAGCGAAGCTCCTGCTCGCGAACCTACTCCTCGATACGGACCAGGCCGAGCAAGCTCTCGAGATCATCGAGCCTATGGTTCTGAGCTTGCCGGAAGTGGATCGCTCGCCCATCATCAACACGCTCTTCGGCTTGGCCTTGGCGCAATCGGGCCGGCACGAGGACGCTCTCGCGCCTCTTCGAGCGGCGCTCGAGATACAGCCTCGGCGAACGAAAGCGCTGTTCAACCTCGGCCGGTCGCTCCAAGCCCTGGAGCGTTTCGAAGAAGCGGCCGAGGTCTACACCCGAGGCCTCGCGCTACCCACCCCCGAGAATATCCGCTTCGCGATAGGGCTCGCACGGTGCCAGATTCGCCTCGCGCGGATCGACGACGCGCGTGCGCATCTCGATGATTTCGTGTCACGACATCCCAGGGTAGGCCGCGGTTGGCTCTTGAGAGGTATCGTCGCCTTCGAAGAGGGGGACTACAAAGCTTCGATCGGACACATCGAAAAGGCGGTCGAGCTCGGCTACGACCTCGCGGAGTCAGACCTGCGTCTCGGGATGGCCTTCGGCATGCTCCACGAATACGAGCCCGCCCAACTCCACCTCGACCAGGCGCTCGCCAAAGAGCCGGAGCTTGCGACCGCTTACTACTACAAAGGCCTGTTCCTGTTCAGCGAAGGCGAAGAGCTCTCGCCCGGTGGCGGGAACCCGTTCGGGGTCCACGCGATCCGCTTGCTGGAACGATCCCTCGAGCTGTCGCCGAACCCAAAAGCATCCCTCGCGCTCGCGGAAGCGCAGCTGAGACTCAGGCTCAACAGCCAGGTCGTCGCGACCGCGACTGAGGCAAGCCAAACGCCGGAGCTCGCCGCGAACGCCTATCATTTGATGGCGCTCGCCCATCACGAGCTCCTCGAGTACGAGCCGGCGGAGCAGGCGTACCAGGCGGCCCTCGAAGCGGGTGGCGATACCGCCGTCTTGTTCCATGACTGGGGAAATCTTCTCGCCGTCATGGGCCGGTGGGAAGAGGCCAAGCAAAAGCTGACCCTGGCCCTCGACAAAGATCCCGAGCTCATAGGCTCGCTCCTGCAGCTCGGGGTGGTGC
Source organism: Acidobacteriota bacterium (assembly GCA_029263435.1). GTDB lineage: Bacteria > Acidobacteriota > Vicinamibacteria > Marinacidobacterales > SMYC01 > JAJCXL01. The sequence continues at coordinate 7,638 of JAJCXL010000382.1, forward strand.
ATCTCAACCTCAGGGAGCACGACACCGCGTTGGCCTATCTGGAACGCGTGGTCGCGAAGGCTCCGGAAAATGCCGAGGCCTGGTATCAGAAAGGCGTCATCGAATCACGCCAGGGAGATCCCGAGAATGCCGTCGCTTCTTGGCGTCGAGCGCTCGCTCTCGATCCCGAACAAAGCCGCCTCTACTACCGGCTCGGCGCGGAGCTCGTGAAGCTGGGGCGGGTGGATGAGCGCAACGCGCTGCTTTCGGAGTTTCAGGCCCGAGAGCGCACCACGGAGCTCGCCGCGCAGCGCTCGGAGCAGCTATCGAACTTGCTGGCGGGCGCCGTCGCCGCCTCCAGCGCCGGAGACGACGAGCGAGCGCTAGCACTTCTCAACGAGGCCAAGGCGGCCGCCGTCGATGATCCCCTGCCCTTCGTCTATCTAGGCGATTTCTTTCTGTCGAGGGATCGCTTGGACGACGCCACGCAGGTTCTCCTCGAGGGTCTGGGGCAACTACCTGACGCCCTCGCCATCTACCAAACGCTCCTGTCGGTCTACACGGCGAAAGGTGACACAGGCGCCGCTAACAGCACCCGGATAAAGATCAAGTCTCTTCTCACCCGCTCGGACTAGCCCTTGAGGCGACCAAGATGGGGCACGCTGGTCGCCATCATTCTCGCCTGCGTCGCCTCGTCGATCGGGTGGAGCCAAAAAAGCCGAGTGTTCGAGGTCGCGACCGATCCCCCCGTTCGCTATTGGTGGGGCGGCGTGCCGGAAGCCGTCCGAGCCGGCGCTCTGAAGACGGGCGATTTCAGTAATATCGAGCCGTCCGACTTTCTCGGGCCAGGCGCCTGCCAAGGCTGCCATCGGGACAACTATGAAAGGTGGTCGGAACACCGCCACCGTTTCATGAATGCGCCTGCAAAGCCGTCGACCGTGAAAGGCGACTTCGGATCGATGCCCCCCAAGACGATCGACTATTTCGGCGGCAGGGCGACGTTCACGAAAGACAGTCAGGGCTATCTCATGCAGCTCGCGAAAAGAGAGCTAGAGAGGACCTATCGGGTCACGCAAACGATTGGGTCACGCTTTTTCCAGTATTACGTGGGAGTGCAGATCGACGGTCCCGAAGCCGCGGAGGATCCTCTGTACCACTCCGAGCACGTCCTCCCCTTCGGTTATTGGCTCGACTACGAGCAATGGGTCCCGGTCGTTCACGTCGAGAAGACCCGGGAAGGCGAGCCTAGCGTGGTCGACTCCATGCGGAGAGACCCGTTTCGGGACCCGGCGGTGCACGATTACGCCCAGTCGTGCTCACAGTGCCACACGACGCTTCCGACGGGAGATTGGCTCATCCATCGACAACCGTCTTTCCCCATGACGCCACGCGGGTTCTCCTTCGATCTGGAATCCTACGTCGCCGACAATCACCCGGGCTTGATCTCCGACCCGCCCGCAGCCATGAGCCCAGAGGCCGTGCAATCGGCTCTGTTGGCCATTACTCGCAAGAAAGCCCCGGTCTTGGACGAGGCGTCGGGGATCAGCTGCGAAACGTGCCACTACGGAGGCCGAGCTCATGTAGAGAGCGGCGGCGCGGTTCTTCCGAGAATGTTCCCCACCAGCCCGCGGCTATTCACCGACGGCCGCGATCCCGCAGTCGAGCTCGCTCGCAATCCCACCAATCAGAATTGGACGTGCGGACGCTGTCACCAAGGCACCCGGTTCGAGTTCGCGGCCGGGATGGGGACGTGGAACTCGACCGAGCACAGCGACGCCATGAAGGGCGATTGCTATCTCTCGGCGGATCCCGGGCGGCGCACCCTTCGCTGCGTCGATTGCCACAGTCCTCACCAAACGACCGGAAAAGCATGGTCGAGATCTCCCGACGAGGACGATCGCCTGTGCTTGCAGTGTCACGGCGAGCTCGAGCCCGCGACGGCGCGCGAGGCGCATACCCGCCATCCCATGGGAAGCCCCGGTGCGCGGTGCATGAATTGCCACATGCCGCGCGTCAACGAGGGGCTTCAGGACATGGTGCGCACGCACATGATCTTCAGCCCCACCAACCGCGCGATGCTCGAAGCCAATCAGCCGAACGCGTGCAACATGTGCCACGTGGACCAGAGCCTGGAATGGACGTTGACGAAGCTTCGAGCGTGGTACGCCGCGGATGAGTTACCGGATGCCTTCAGCGATCGGCCCGCGACGATCGAGTGGCTCACGAGCTGGCACCCGACCACACAGATGGTCGCCGCGGATGTCCTCACGAAAGCGAAGGCCGAGTGGGCAATCCCGGAGCTCGTGGAGACGCTCGACAGTCGCTACATGCTGGTCCGGCAGTTCGCTCAGATCGGATTGGAGCGCATGCTCGAGCCGCCTCCGAGCGAGCTCGGCTATCGCTTCTATATGTTCGCGGATGAAAGGCGCGCCCCTCTGGACGCCGTCCGCTCGCACCATGCCCCCGACCGCGATCCAGTGATGAAAGACCCCGTCACCGAAGATGTCGACCACTATCGGCAATTGGTCGCATTCAAGCCGAGCTCCCCAAGCGCTCACT
>JAJCXL010000383.1 GCA_029263435.1 Acidobacteriota bacterium
GGACTGTATCTCTGCCAATAACGACATGACGATGGGCGAAGCGCTTCAGATCATGACCGAGAGGCATTTTCGTCATCTACCGGTCACCGACGCGAACGACAAAGTGCTGGGTCTCTTATCGATTCGAGACTTGCTGCATCAGCGGGTCGACAACCTCAGTGAAGAGCTCGATTCGGTCGTCGCTTTTTTCACCGCGGACGGAATCGGCGGCTGAATAACGGCAGCGCTCACCGCCCGAAGCGGGCCCTCATCAAGATCGTGGGCGAGTGATGAGCGCTTTCGAGCCTCGCGGTTACTGAACGAGCTTTCCGTTGTCGACCCAGACGTCGCCGTCGATGGTCACGGTGGTGTCGATGAAGAAATTCCATCGCACGTAGCCCCCCGAGACCTCTCCTCCGAGCTCGGAGTTGTCCCCCAGGGAGAGTCGCACCACGCCGTCCCCATAGCCGTAATAAGGGATCCACGGCCGAGTTTCCGGTACCGCGAGGAGCGGGTGGAAGCCGAGAGCGAACTCGCGGAACGACCGACCCGCCTCACCCGCACGATCCATTTCCGCGCGGGCGTGGTCTCCGCCCTTGTCCGCCGAGGAAGAGACGACTTTCCCCGCTTCGAAGACGAGCTTCAGACCGGATACGGGCTTACCGGCCCACTGCGAGGGAGGAAAGACGATCGTGCCTTCGACCGTGGTCTCGACGGGCGCCACTCGGATCGCCCCCGTGGGAAGCTCGATCTCGCGATCGATGAGGATGACGCCTTCATCGGTGCGCGCTTTCGACGCGCGGCCATCTTGGAAGTTCACCGGACGGGAGCCAATCCGAAACCGCAGATCCGTCCCCGCCGGACTCGTCACTCGGACGAGCCCGGTTCTCATCGCCTGGGCGAAACGCTGCTGCTTCGTGTGGATCGCGTCGTAATCGGCCTCGAGCAAAGCACGTTGATAGACGCGCTCCATTTCGTGTCGCGCCGGCAGCGGCTGCCCCGGAATCGGAAACGCGCTTCCGTTCTCGAGCCAGTGAAAATGGATGGTCCGCCCTTTACCCTCTTTCAAGAGGTCTTGGATCGCGGCGTAGACCGGATGCCCCGGGTTCGCGCCCGGCAGCATGATCGAGGCATCGACGTTTTCGAGCATCGCCTCGAGCGCTTCCCGAGAGCGCTTGCCGCCGGCGCCCAGCACGGTGTCGCTAAACGCTTCCGGTACCGGCTCCGCCATGACGTCCATCACTCCGAGGTCGATGGCCCCCGCCTTCATCGCCTCGTAGCGAAGATGCGGGATGAGCTCGTCGAACATCCCCGGACGGGCGACTTGGAGAAACCGCTCACCGTCTTTCATGTCGAGCCGTTCGATGATCTTCTTCGCCATCGCTGCATAGTCGAGCTCGAATCGGGGAGGTACGCTCTGGGCGGCGGCCGACGAGGCCGCAGCGAGAAGGAGGACACCGGCTAATTTCATTCATTCTCCTCGGGATCTTTATTTGCGAGCACCCAGCCGGCCACGAAGAACCCAGCGCCGGCGCCGGTGAGCGCCAGCATCGGTCTCATCTCGCTCGTGCCGAAAAACATCAGCATGGCCCAGCTCACGAGGACGAGCCCGAATATCTCGAAGGCGCGTCCGACATAGTAGAGAGACCACGCTCCCCATTTAACCGGCTTCTTTTTGCGAGCCATGAATCAAATCCTGCCGAAGTTCCGTTCGATCTGCTCCATGCCGATCCGAAGGGTCGTGGGCCGCCCATGGGGACACACCGTGGGCTGCTTCGCGTTCCATAGAGTTTTGACCAGATATTGCATCTTTTCCATCGCGAGCGGGAAGTTGACTTTGATGGCGGCATGGCAGGCGAGCCGCGCCGCGATCCGGCTCTTGGCTTCGATGACCGAGGAGCTCCGACATTCACGCTCCTCCTCCCCCAACGCCGCTCGCACCAGTCGGAGGGTGTCGTGTCCGGACAACGAAGCCGGCACCGACCGTACCACGTAGCCGTCAGCTCCGAAAGCCTCGATGTCGTAGCCGAATCCACACAACTGGGAGAGCTCCTCTTCCATCGTGACGCGCTCGGACGGCGTCAGCTCCAGAGGGAGAGGCGTCAGCAGTAGTTGCTGCTCTCCGCTATCGCCTCTATCGACCAAGTCCTCATACAAAATCCGCTCATGTGCCGCGTGCTGGTCGATGAGCCACAGCTCGTCATCGTCGGCCGCCAGAATATAGCTTTCCCGGAACTGTCCCACGGGAGTCGGTGCCACGTTCGCGAACTCAGTGAAGGTAGGCGTCGGGCGCGAGGCTTCGGCGGGGTCACCAAATAGCGACGCGGCCATCTCGGTCCCCGACAAAGACGGTTGCGGTTCACGAGCGGCAGAGGACGAGCCTCCGGACGACGCACCGCCACTCGAGACGAAGACCTGTCCCGAGCGCCTATCTCCTTGGAGGGCGTTTCTAACCGCCGAGAAAACGAAGTGGTGCACCAACTTCTGATCGACGAAACGCACTTCGCTCTTCGCGGGGTGCACGTTGACATCAACGGCATCGGGAGGAAGCTCCAGCAGCACATAAGCGCGTGGGGTGCCCGGCTTGGACGAGGCTTGACGATAGGCCTCCATCACCGCATGGGTCAGGACCCGATCTTTGACGGGGCGTTGGTTGACATATACGTGAAGCCGCGACGACGCGCCTCTCGACTCCGCAGGCGGCGCGAGCCACGCCCGGATCGACAGACCGCCCACATAGTCGTCGAGCTCGATCGCGGTCTCGACCCACGTCTTTTCGATCTGGTAGATCCGTTCACGGGGCGAGGAAACCCGCGGCGTATCGAGCACGGTTCGATTCTTGTGCTCGAGACGAAAATGAATATCTGGGTAGCACACCGCCAGATTCGACGCGATCGAAGCGATGTGGGACGCCTCCGTCACGTCGGCGCGCAAGAACTTCCGCCGCGCGGGGACGTTCGCAAACAAGTGGCGGACGTCGATGATGGTGCCCGGCGGCAACCCAGCCGCGCCTTCCTTTACGAGCCGCCCCCCATCGATCACGATCTCATGGCCCTCATCGGAGGAGGCTTCGCGGGTGCGCAACGTGAAATGTGAGACGGAAGCAATAGACGGGAGGGCTTCGCCGCGGAAGCCGAGCGATCCAATCGTCGCCAAATCTTCGACCGAGGACAACTTGCTCGTCGCATGGCGCTCGAGGGCGAGCTTGGCATCCCCGGGCGACATTCCGATGCCGTCATCGCTCACCCGGATACGCTCTTTGCCGCTCTTGTCGATGAGGATGAACACCGAGCGTGCGCCCGCATCCACGGAGTTTTCGGCGAGCTCCTTGACGACCGAAGCGGGGCGCTCCACGACCTCGCCCGCGGCAATCTGATTCGCCAGGGCCTCGGGCATCAAACGGATACGCGCCATCGTCCTCGTCGTAGCTCGAGCTACGCGTCGCCCGCGGGTACGATCTCGGATAGATCCGCGACCCGCCCGAACGAGGAGCGGAGCCGCTCCAGCAGTGCGAGCCGGTTCCGGCGCACCGAGGCGTCTTCCGCCATCACGAGCACTTCGTCGAAGAAGCGATCGACGTGGGGTCGCAGGGTCGAGAGCGAGCGAAGCGCGGATTCGTAGCGTCCGGCAGCGAGAAACGCGTCCGCCTCGGGAGCCACGGCCTCCAGCGCGTCGTAGAGCTCTCGCTCTTCGGCTTCGACGAAGTCCGCCGGAGCGACCTCGCCGGGCTCTTGGTCGGACAAGATGTTCCCCACCCGCTTGAAAGCCACGGAAAGAGCCTCGAAATCGCCGGAGCCTCGGAGCGCGGCGAGCGCCTCGAGCCGCCGGCCGACGTCGCTCACGGGTCGGTCGAGCGCGCCCAACGCGAAGACCGCGTTGACCTCGTCGTAGCGATAGCGGCGGGAGAAGACGAAGCGGAGTCTCTCCGCCATGAAATCGGCGAGCTTGTCGAGGGCCTCTCCGGGGGGGAGGGCCATCCCGAGGAGCTCCTCAGGCGTGATGTCGATCGAAAAGGACAGTCGCGATTCGCTCTCCAAGAGCACTCGCAAGATCCCGAGCGCTTGGCGCCTCAACCCGAAAGGATCTCGCGACCCTGTCGGCACGATGCCGACCGAGAACATGGACGCGAGCGTGTCGAGCTTGTCGGCGATCGAGACGACCGCTCCTTCCCGGTTCAGAGGAAAGCGCTCGTCGTCGAGCCCGACGGGATCGTAGTGCGAATAAACGGCCTTCCACACCGACTCGGGCTCGCCTTGGGCGCGGGCATAGAGACCGCCCATGATGCCCTGGAGCTCGGGAAACTCCCCGACCATTCCGGTGACGAGATCGTTTTTGAGAAGCGAGGCCGCTCGGCGAACGAGGCTCTCGCGGGAGCCCGTCCTCACCGCGATCGTCGCGGCGAGGGGCACGACGCGCTTTTTCTTCTCGCGATAGCTACCGAGCTTGGCATGAAACAAGACCCCTTCGAGCTCCGGCTCTCGGTCCGATAACGGCTTTTTCATGTCATCGTCCCAAAAGAACAGCGCATCCCGCAGCCTCGCAACGACGACCCGCTCCGCGCCCTTGCGCATGTTGCCCTTGGGATCGGTGCCCATGTTGGTCGGCGCGATGAATGCGGGTAGCTGTGCGAGAGGAAAATAGTGCTGATGGTGCACGAGCACGGTATGCCGCACTTCCTCGGGGAGATTCAGGAACTCTTCCGGATAAGTCCCCAATACGGCTCCCGGCCACTCGACGAGCTCCGCCACCAAGTCGGCCTCGAGTCCCAAGACCCTCTCGGAGCCGGCTTTGGTCTCGAGCTTCGCGAGGGCCTTTTCGAGTCGCTTCCGACGCTCGCTCGTATCGAGGATCACGTAGTGTTTCTTGAGCTCACGTTTGAGCTCCGCGTAGCTCGTCACGGAAAACCTCGCCCCCGGGCGGCTCCCTTTGGGCGCGAGGAACCGGTGTCCCCTGGAGTGCCGGCCGCTCTTCACCGACTTCGACCCGACGACATCGATGACGAAGGGGACGACTTGAGCGCCGTACAACGCCACCATCCAGCGGATGGGCCGGCCAAAGGGAAAGGGCTTTCCGTCTTCGAGGCTGGCGTCCCAGTGCATGAACTTGGGAAAGGGCAACCCCCGCAGAACACGAGCCATCAACTCGGGAAGCAGATCGATGGTCTTTCGGCCCTTCGTCTTCTTTTCGAGCGCGAGATAAGCGCCTTTGTCGGTCTCGACGATCGCCAAGCTGTCCGCGCTGACTCCGTTCTTGCGAGCAAAGCCTATAGCCGCCGGCGTCCAAGCCCCATCCGCGTCGCGCGCGATCTTCAGAGGGGGGCCTGTGATCTGCTCCACGCGATCTGCTTGAGCCTCATCGAGCTTCGCGACGTGCACCACCAACCGGCGGAGCGTCCCGTCGACGACGAGCTCGGTCTCGGGAAAACCGAGCGCTTCCAGCTCGGAGCGGACTTTCTTCTCTAGCTGGCGGCGGAGCCCGGAAAGCCATCTGGCCGGCAACTCCTCGCAGCCGATCTCCCACAAGAACGCCGATCGTTTCATCAAGAAGCTTCCTCGAGTGTGGCGGTATGAGCCGAAGCGACCGCGCAGGCCAGATCGCGCACTTGGAGGATCATCGCCATCCGCTCATTGACCGACACGGCCCCCCTCGCATCGAGCGTATTGAACAAGTGAGAACATTTGAGGCACTGCTCGTAGGCGGGAAGCACGAGTCCGGCCGCCAGAAGACGCTCACTCTCGCCCTTGGCCTGGTCGAATTGCGCACGCGTCAGTTCGACATTCGCTTCATCGAAGCTGAACTTCGACCCTTCGACCTCGTCGCGGTGGCGCACCTCTCGATAGGAGACCCCTTCCGCCCATTCGAGGTCATAGACGTCGTCGACGTTTTGCAGATACATGTCCAGCCGCTCGAGACCGTAGGTGATCTCTCCAGAGATTGGAGAGAGCTCGATCCCTCCAGCCTGCTGAAAGTAAGTGAACTGGCTAATCTCCAGCCCGTCGAGGAGCACTTGCCACCCGATCCCCCAAGCACCTAAGGTCGGAGATTCCCAATTGTCTTCTTCGAATCGGATGTCGTGCTCACGAGGATCGATGCCGCAAGCTTTGAGGCTGTCGAGATACTGGTCCTGGATATCGGCCGGCGGCGGTTTCAAGATGACCTGGAGCTGATGATGCTTGTAGAGCCGATTGGGGTTGTCTCCGTAGCGGCCATCCGCGGGGCGGCGGGACGGCTGGACGTAGGCGACGCGCCACGGATCCGGCCCCAGGACTCGAAGAAACGTTTCCGGGTGCATGGTCCCGGCACCCATCTCGGTGTCGTAGGGTTGGTGGATCACGACGCCCCGCTCCGACCAAAACCGCGTCAACGTAAAAATGAGTTTCTGGAAGTTCATGAACGACGGGCCTCTTCGAGTAAGTCTTCCAGCACTCGATGGGACTTCAGGTCTTTCTCGAGCTGTTGCTGGATCAAACGATAATGGAACTGTCCGAGCTCTCTGAGCACTTTGGCCGTCCCAGGCGCTGCGATCCCCGAGGGCGGCGTCTTCCAAATCCGCTCGAGATAAGCGAGCGTCTCCGCCGCCAAGAACATGCCGGAGGACAGGCAGTGGCGACACTCCAACCGGTGCTCGTCCGGCAAATACCGAGCGCCCTCTTGGGCGAGCGCGCGTCCGCACGTCGGGCAGTGGTCTCGGCGTGGATAAAAGCCCGCGAGGCGGAGGAGCCAAGCTTCGAAGTAGCGGGCACGTAGCTCCGAGGTCTCGGGAGTGCTCATCGAGTCGATGACGGCGCGTAGCAGCCGGTAAACACGAGGGTTGGACTCGCGCTCGGGCGCGAAACCGTCGACGAGGTCCGTCAAATATCCCAGGGTCGTTGCGAGAATGGGGTCCGAGAGCTCCGTAAATCTGGAGCGGACTATATCACAGCGATCGACGCTCACCAGCTCTCGGCTCTCCTTCTCGAAGAAGGTGAGGTCGACTTCGGTGCCGACCTCCAGGCTGCTGCCGAAGCGCGATTTCGTTCGGCGCGCCGCCCGGGCCATCCCGCGAACCTTACCGAGCTCGAGCGTAAAGAACACGACGACCTTATCGGCCTCGCCCACGCGGTGACTGCGGAGCACGATCGCGCGCACGTGCCGAAGAGGCATCGCGCCGCGCTCAGCCCGGCCCGAAGAGCTTGGACGCCAACCCCAGAAAAAGGACGAAGCCGACGACGTCGGTGGCCGTCGTGACGAAAACGGACGAGGCCAGGGCCGGATCGACCTTGAGCCACCGCAAGAACAACGGCACCAGCGTACCCGCCACCGCCGCAACGAGGAGCGTCCCCAACATCGCGAGCGAGATCACGACGCCCAGGATCAAGTCTCCCTTCCAGAGATAGGCGATGACCCCCACCAACGTACCGATCACGAACCCGTTCATCACCCCGACGAGCACTTCTTTCAAGAGGGCCTTGCGACTGTTCGCCCACGAGAGCTCGCCCAAAGCGATTCCCCTAACCATGACCGTTAGCGTTTGATTGCCGGCATTGCCCCCTAATAGCGGCACGATCGGCATGAACACCGCGAGCACGGCGTAGCGGGCCAGGGTCGGCTCGAACTGAGCGACGACGAGGGCGGTGAGAAAGGCCGTCGCGAGGTTCAGTACCAGCCACGGAATGCGCTTGCTCACCGAGGTGCGTGGCCGGGTGAACACCCGCTCTTCAGTGTCGAGGCCCGCGAGACGATACATGTCTTCGGTCGCCTCTTCCTTGATGACATCGATCACATCGTCGACGGTAATGACACCGACGAGATTGTTCTGCGAGTCGACGACCGGGATCGCCAACACGTTATAGGAGGCGACGAGGCGCGAGACTTCCTCTTGGTCGGTGTCGGTCGTGACCCGAAAGACGTCCGTCTCCATGATGTCCGCGATGGGCGTCTCCGGCCGTTTGAGCAAGAGCTGTCTCAGAGAAAGCACCCCGACGAGATTCCCGTGGTCGTCGACGACATAAATGTAGAAGACCATCTCCAAGTCGCC
>JAJCXL010000384.1 GCA_029263435.1 Acidobacteriota bacterium
CATTCTCAATGAACGCAATCGGTTGAGACAGGACGCGATCTCGAATCGTCGCGGCCGCGCGAAACACCCTGGGTGCTCGCCTCGCGACCCGCGGGTGGCGAGAACGTCCATGCCTTCCCGGTCGAAGAGCGCATCCACGGCAGTCATCATATCGCTCACCGAGGCTTGGTCGGCCCCGAATCGATGGACGGCGTGGTACACCGCGTGAGCGGCCGCCCGCAGCTGGCTCGGGTCCACGAGTTGTTCGACGGCGCCAAGCTCGATGAGCTGACTTCCGAACCGAACGCGGGCACCGTCGTTCGTGTCGATGCGGACCAGACGATGCCCTCGTGAAGCATCGACCGTTTCGACGATGGGTCGGCGCGGAGAGGGGCGGGAGAACGCTGCCGGCGTTTGCGTCACCCGCCCGGTCGGCAAGCTGGCGGCAATCTGCTTGGCTTCGGTCGTGACGTCTTCGGGTGTGAAGTCGGCCATCTTGATGACGCGGTCTGCGGGATCGAAGTAATCGCCGGAGCCTCCCATGACGACGACGGTCGAGACCCCGTGCGCCTCGTAGAGCTCGCGCCCTCTGTCGATGAACGAGACGATGGGCTCATCTTTCGTTGCCACCAGGGCTTGCATGCGCGCGTCTCGGATCATGAAATTCGTTGCCGAGCTGTCTTCGTCCACGAGCAGCACTTTCGCGCCGACTTCCAGCGCTTCGACGATGTTGGCCGCTTGGCTCGTGCTTCCGCTCGCGTCGTCCGTCGAGAAGCTCGCACTGCTCTTGCCCCCGGGCAGGCGTTGGATGAAGGGACGGATATCGACGCCGGTGATACTTCTTCCGTCCTCCGCTCGAATCTTCACGGCGTCGTTTCGGGTCACGACGAGCTCCCGGCCGTCGCCGGGGATATGCGCATACACGCCCCGCTCGAGCGCTCGTAGCAACGTGGTCTTGCCGTGATAGCCGCCCCCGACGATGAGGGTGACCCCTTCGGGAATCCCCATCCCTGACACGACGGCACCGCTGGGTAGCGTGAGCTCGACCTCGAGTGTGGGAGGCGCGACGAAAGGGATCGCATCTCTCATGGGGCGATCCGAAGCGCCGTTCTCGCGAGCCAGGTTGGCTCCGTTCGCCACGAATGCGACCAGGCGATGCTCGGGAAGGAGCGCCCGAATCTGCTCTTGTCGCTCCACTACGTCGACGAAGTCACGGGCTCGTGCAGCGTCGCGCGGGTCCAACGACAGGCAACCGCGTGCGATCTCCGGCAATTGCTCCGTGAGAAGGATCTTTGCCTCGCGGCCCAGGACCCTCCGCCTGAGGGCTGGAAGGCGAACCTCGAGCCGCGCCTCCACCCAGGTATCCCTGATCACGCAGGCGCTGCGGTCGAGCACGGTTTGGTGACCGGAATCGATGGTGATGTTACTTCGGCGGTCGGATTCCTCGGAGCCGTCGTAGGGGAGCGCTCTAGACACCTCGCGTGCGAGAAAATCTTCGACCGCGATCTTACGGACCGGGTCTCGCACCAGCTCGTGCGGGATCGCGGCGAAGTCTCGCTCGACCCGCAGCCGCACCCGAGAGGGTGGCGCGAACGGGTCGCTTTGTACGTGATCGATGAACAAGGCGCCGCCCTCGAATCGAAACGCGCCCTTCAGACGACGGTAAGCCCCGTAGCTCTTTTCGTCGATGGCGTCGAGGATTGTCTTGAGCTCGTGCATGGTTCGAGGCGTTCGACGCGGCGGATAGATTCGAGGGAAAAGGAGAGCTATCCGCTCGGAGGCGCGGGAAGTGTCTTTTGCAGGTCCGAGATGGACGCTTTCACCCGCTCCGGCAGGCTCGCTTTTCGTTTGACGTTGTAGTCGTAAGCGACGATCAACCCCTCGCCATCCGCTGCCATTTTTTGTTGAGCTTCACTCCAGACCCCGTAGAGCATCGTAAAACGGTCGGCTTTGACATCGACCGCGCTCACACCCACTCGCACCTGATCCGGATAGACGAGCGGTGAGCGAAAGCGGCACTTCGTCGAAGCTAGGATCGGGCCGACGCCGGAAGTCGCGATCTCGTCGATGAACCCGACCCGCTCGAAATAGGCGATCCGGGCCGTCTCGAAATAACGAAAATAAATGATGTTGTTCACGTGTCCGAACGAGTCCATTTCGCCCCATTGGACTGGGATATCCACGATCAGCGGAAAACTCGAAGCGTCCATCATTTGATCCATCCTCGCAGTCGATAGTAGTGCAGCCCGATCCACTCGTGCGCCAGCGGTCCGAACGCTTCGATATGGTCGTCGCCGCCGGTGAACTGATTCAGGTTCTCGATATCGTAGACGGTCTCTGCCGAAGGCCGGGAAATGACCTCGACGCCGGCGCTCTCGAGTGCGGCGGCCGCGCGCCGCGAGTGACTGGGGGAGGTCACGACGACGAGACGCTCGAAGCCCCGCTCCAGATAGAGTGCTCCGACCGCGACGGCTTCGTCGCGCGTGTTTTGCACCGGGCCGACGCTCAGGATGTCGTGGTCCAGGCCGAGCCGGGTCATCATCTCGCGTGCGGTTCGCTCGTAGCGCGGTCTTCCCGCGGGGAGCTCGGACAAGATCAGCGTCGGGGCCCAGCCTTCGCCCAAGACCGCGAGCCCTCCCACGAGACGGCTCATGGAGTTCTCCGTGAGCCCGCCGTCTTCTTGAAGGCCGGAGGCGAGCACGAACACCGCATCCGCGTTACGAAGAGGGTCCTCGCGAATCAAGCCTTGCGCCATCCAATGGGTCAATGGAGTAAACGCGACCGCGAGCCAAACGATCCCCGCCGTCGAAGCCACGGCTTTGAGCGCGTCACCGATGGGACTCAATCCGACCAATCCGCCCAGGAGAGTCGTCCACAAGACGAGAGTGCTGGCGTCACCCCAATAGGAGACGAGCATCTCCAGCTGGAGATCCTTTGCGCACAAACCGATGAGCGCGCCGAGTAGTGCGCCCGTGAGAAACGCTTGCGGTTTGAAACGACGACCGAACTCCGTCACCGGATTCAGTTTATCCGATCCGCTATCCGGCGGAGCATCCGGTGGGTGGCCTCTCGAAATACGGACGGATCGACGATGAGACTGACGACGCAGCACGCTTCGGTCTCGAAACCGAAATAGAGGCCGGGGTGGAGGTAAACGGAGGCCTTCTTCAGAAAGTCTAGGGCCCACGACTCGGACGTCGCGATGGCCGGGAGCCGCAGAGTCTGGTACCAGCCGCCTTCAAGCGGTAGGAGGGTGACTTCCGGCGAATGCTCGACGGCCAAGCGTAGAGTCGAGAGATTGTGTCGAATGCGATCGTTGAGTCCTCTGCGGATGGAAGGCGCGAGCGCGAGAAGGCGAGGAACGGCGAGCTGCGCTGCAGTGCTCACGGACAAGTAGGTGTCCGAGATGGTCTCGAGGCGGTCGAGCGCGTCCCGACAAAGCTCGGGCGCACCCGACACCGCTATCCATGAGAGCTTCACTTGCGGAAGCGCCGCGAGCTTCGACAGGCCGCTCAGAGTGAAAACGAGACCCTTCGATGCCCCGGCGAACGAGGGCGGAGGGTCGTCGACCAAGGCGTAGTCGAGGAACACTTCGTCGACGATGAGCGCGAGCCCGTGCCGGGCGCTCAACCCGTGAAGGCGCCTTGCTTCATCCTCGTGGACATAGATCCCCGTTGGATTGTTCGGATGGACGGCGAGAATCGCTCGGCATCGTTCGGGGAGCGGTTCGAAGACTCCGGTGTCGTTTGAGTAGGCAACCGCTTCGACGTTATCGAGAGAAAGGAGGAAGTCGAACAACGGGTAGCTGGGCTTGGGGACCAGTACGCGATCGCCCGCATCGCAGAGAAGTTTAAAGAGAAAGCCATAAGCTTCACTCGTTCCTGCCGTGAGAACGATGTTGGACGAAGGGACGTGTTTGCCGAACGTCGAGTAGTACTCGGAGATCGCTTCACGGGCGGAAATCCACCCGCGAGGATCGGGTGCGTAGGTCGAGACCCGTGGATCTGCGAGGCTAGCGAGGATCTCGCGTTCAGGATAGTCGAGCCCCACTTTGGTGGGATTCGACTCGGTGAGATCGAGCACCGTCTCTCCGGCGGCCCGCTTTCGCGAGAGCTCTTGCCAGAGGGGGTTTTGCTCGAGCCCCCAGTCGAGGCGTGATGAGAACACCGGCCTGAGCGTCAGCCCTAGATGAGTTGCGCGTCGCTGATGATCTCGACGAGCGCCGGTCCGTCGTGGGCGAGCGCCTCTGCGAGAGCTTCATCCAGATCGTCTGCACGCGTCACTCGCCGTCCGAAAGCGCCGCAAAGCTTCGCATAATCGGCGAAGTTCGGATTCACCAGCGAGGTTTGCCACACGTCCCATTGCCCGGAACGCTGTTCTTTGCTGATCTTGCCGAGCTCGCTGTTGTTGAGCAGCACGTGCGTCAGGTTCATCCCGTACTTCACCGCGGTGGTGATCTCGGCCATATATTGGCCGAAGCCGCCATCGCCGGAAATGGAGACGACTGGACGTCCCGCGAAGCTCGACCCCGGCTCCATCGTCGCGGCCCAGGCTCCCATCGCTGCCGGGAGAGAGAAGCCGATGGAGCCGAGATAGCCGGACATGAGCACCGATTGGTGGCTGCACTCGAAATAGCGCCCAAAGCTGTAGGTGTTGTTGCCGACATCGACGCAGAGGATCGCGTCTTTGGGAACTTGGCGGGTGAGAGCGGCGAAGAGCGTCGCAGAGCTCAGTCCTACCTCGGAGGTGTCCTTCTCTCGGCTCGACTTTTCCGCGCGCCAGATCTTCCATCGCGCCGCCACCTCCGATCGTTGGTCGACGTGACCCGTGGGACCTTCGAGCGCTCGTCCCAAGGCTTTCGCGGTGACACCGATCTCACCCCATAACGGGACGTCGACCGAGTGGAACTTGCCGAGAATCATCGGGTCGAGGTCCACTTGAATCGTGGGCTTGTACGAAGAGATACCGGTGTGATTGCTGAAGCTCGCTCCGAAGACGACGAGGCAGTCGGACTCGTTCATGAACCAGCTCGCGATTGGCGTGCCGCTCCTTCCGAGGACCCCGCAGCCGAGTGGGTGATCGTCCGCGATGAGACCTTTTCCTTTGAAGGTGGTGACGACGGGGGCGCCCCATTGCTCTGCGAGCTCGAGCACGGCGTCCATCTGGAATCGGGCACCGTGCCCGACGATGAGCACCGGGCGTGTGGAACGCTTCAACAGAGCAACCGCTTCTGCGAGGGCGCTGTCCGGGGGAGAGATGTCTCTCGCGGCTACCCGTCCTTCGGGGGAGCCCACTTTGTGGTCCTCCGAGACAGGTTGCACCTGGACTTCGTCCGGAAAAATGAGATGGGAAACCCCGCGATTCAGTATCGCGCTCTTGACGGCGAGATTGACGAGCTCACCGTGACGGCTCGATGAGAGCACGGGTTGGCTCCACTGGGCGACTTTCCCGAAGGCAGCCATCAAGTCGACTTCCTGGAACGCGCCTGGTCCGAGCACCTGGGTGTCCACTTGCCCCGTCAGCGCAATCGCCGGGGCTCGGTCGACATTCGCGTCCCACAGCCCCGTCAGAAGATTCGTGGCACCGGGACCTGCGATGGAGAAGCACGCGGCGGGACGCCCGGTGAGCTTCCCGTAGGCAGAGGTCGCGAAAGAGGCCGCACCTTCGTGGCGGACGCCGAAGAATGAGAGCTCACCGACCTCGGATTTCCGCCGGAGCGCTTCGGCGAGTCCGAGATTGGAGTGGCCGACCATACCGAAGACGGTCCTCACGCCCCAGTTCACGAGAGAGTCGACCATCACGTCGGAGACCGTGGGAGCGGTCTTGACCGGCTCGTCGAAGCCGACATAGATGCCGTCCTCTCGTGACTCCACCGGGTAGGTGGGAACCCCATCGTCATAGCCGCCGGGCGGTTTACCGGTGACCGGATGGAAATCCCAGCCGTGCCACGGGCAGCGAAGAAGTCCGTTCTCGATCGAGCCCTCGCCGAGAGGTCCCTTTTGGTGCGGGCAGGCGTTGTCGAGAGCAGAGATTTTCCCCTCGTAGTGGGTCATGCAGACGGTGGCGAGTCCGCACGTCACGGACTTCACGCGGCCTTCCGGGAGCTCGTCATGAGCGAGCGCTTTGTGCCAGACGCGTTTGACCTTACTCATTGGGAGTTGGCTCCAATCGAAGAAGCGAACGGGCGCCGGCCATCGCCTGCGAAAGGAACGCTTCGACTTCTTGCCGTTCGCTCGCTGCATCCACGGAGGCGCTCGTTTCCGACGCCGCGAGGATCGCCGCGACGAATCCCTCGTCGTGCCAGTGGCCGCGGGCGAGGGACGGTCGTCCCGTGTACTTGGGATAAGGCCACGGAGTTACGTACCAATAGGGCTCGTCATAGCTTTCGTCGCCTGCAGTCCAGCCGACACCGATGCTCTTCTTGTCACCGAGCGTGAGAAGGTAGGCGATGTCGAAGTGGTGAGGCCAACACCGTACCGTGTCCGGGGCTTCGGCGTCGAGAACGCTCGACGCGTTGACGAAGCCTTGCGAGAGGTCCTGAAACGCGAGCGGGTGCTCGAACGCAAACGCTCCACCCTCTCCGACGGGGTGGCTTGGAAGCTCGTAGCCGACCAGGCTGATCTCGGTGCCGAGTCGCTCACCGAGCCACTGCCGCCCCTCATCGAGGGTCTTTCCCGCGAGCGAGAAATTGTGCGTTTCGTTTAGGTTCTCATCGAGCACGACCAGCTGCAGCCGGGCTATCGACAGCCCAACGCGCCTTTTGTTGTCGTCGAGTGGCTCGCCGACGAGCATCGGCTGCCCCGGGGGGCGCGTCAATGACGTATGGGTGTAGTCCTCCCGTTCGGGAAGGATGGACGCCCCGGCCGCGCCCACGAGCTGCGATGCCCAGTGAGACTGAACTCTCGCTTCTTTCAGCTCATCGGGCGAGGCTTTCGAAGAGAGCTTCCACTCGTTCAAGATTGCACGCCTCCATAGCGAACGCCGGTCAAATCGGCGATGTCTTTCTTCCAAGTCGTGAGATCGGAGAGCTCGAATCCGCTGAGGTGATCGTGACCGCAGGCACGCGCCATGACCTTCATCAGGTCTACGGTCGATTCGAAATAGCGCTGTAATCTCTTGGCTGACTCGGCGACGATCAAACGACTCCGCAGATGCTCCTTTTGGGTCGCGATCCCAACGGGGCAATTATTCGTGTGGCACGCTCTCATCCCGAGGCAGCCGATCGCCTGGATGGCGGAGTTGGCTACCGCGACGCCGTCCGCACCAAGGGCCATCGCTTTGACGAACTCGGAGTCGATGCGCAGCCCGCCCGTCGCGATCAACGTGACGTCTCCGGCATCTCTTCGATCGAGATGCCGCCGGGCTCTGGCGACAGCGACCATGGTCGGCACCGAGATGTTGTCCTTGAAGATGGTGGGCGCGGCGCCGGTGGCCCCGCCCCGGCCATCGATGATGATGTAGTCGGCGCCCACCTGGAGGGCGAAGTCGAGATCTTCTTCGATGTGTTGGGCCGACAGTTTGAAGCCGACAGGAATGCCTCCCGTGGCTTGCCGGACCTCGTCGGCCACTCGGCGAAAATCATCGATGCCGCTCAAGTCCGGAAACCGCGGTGGGCTGATGGCCGGCTCGCCGGGATTGAGCCCTCGAACCTCGGCGATTCTTTCGGACACCTTGTTTCCTGGGAGATGTCCTCCCGTTCCGGTCTTGGCGCCCTGTCCTCCCTTGAAGTGGAACGCTTGCGTCTTTTTCACTTTGTCGAGTGAGAACCCGAACTTGCCCGACGCGAGCTCATAGAAGTACCGCCGGTTCGCCATTTGTTCCTCGGGGAGCATGCCTCCTTCGCCCGAGCAGATTCCGGTGCCCGCGAGCTCCGCGCCGGTCGCGAGCGCGACTTTGGCTTCTTCGCTCAGAGCGCCGAAGCTCATGTCGCTGACGAAGAGCGGAATCTCGAGTCGCAGCGGTTTGTCGGCTTTGGGCCCGATGACGAGCTCGGTCCCGACGTCGTCGTCATCGAATAGAGGAAGCGTAGCCAGCTGGGCGGTCAGCAGCTGCAGGTCGTCCCATCGGGGGAGGGTGTCGTAGGGTACGCCCATCGCAGATACGGGGCCGTGATGTCCGGTCTGCGAGAGTCCATCCTTGGCGAGAGTTTGGATGTAGTTGTTCTTCGGCTCCTCGCTCGTCCCATGAAGATCCTGGTAGAGACCGAGATAAGCATCTCGGTCGAAAGATTGAGGGTGATCTTTCGTAAAGGCATCGAGCTCGGCCGCATCGATGAACACCGCGTCCTCGTCCGCATCGATCACGGTCTCGAATCGGTGGAGCCGCTCCTGGTTGTTATAGGCGCTGACCCCGGTGTCGAGTCGGTAGTCCCAATGATGAAGACCGCAGACCAAGTTGTCACCGACCACGGTGCCGTCCGCCATCAGCGCGTCTCGATGCTGGCAGCGTCCATAGAGCACCGATACTTGGTCATCGTATCGGATGACGACGAGGTCGACGTTGCCCGCGAGCGCGTAGGTCGGCTTGCGGTCCATCAAAGTGCTCCACGTAGCGACTTTGATGTGGGTTCTTGTCGCGCTCTCAGCTTCCATGGCAGTGGCTCCTCAACGTTTAGGTCCTCTCAGGTCTTAGTTGTCCGGACCCGGCTTTTGGTTACGGGTGGGCTAACTATATGAAACAAAATCGCTTAGAGGAACGATGTCCTTTGTTGCCTCGATGAGCGACGATTGACGATAGAATACGCGCTATGAAACTGACGGTATCGCAGCGCGTCCTACACGAGAAATACGGTCTCGGCGTGATCTCGGAGGCGGACCCTAAATACACTCTCATCGAGTTCGACGAGCACGGCCCCAAGAAATTCCTCACCACGATCGTTTCTCTCCAGCCGAGCGACGAGCCGCCGCCGAAGAGGCGTCGAGCGCGGAAAAAAGCGGCCACGGCTGCTGACGGAAGCACCACCGTCAAGAAAAAGGCCACCAAGAAAGCTGCTAAGAAGACGGTCAAGAAGACGGCGGCAAAGAAGAAGGCCTGAGCGCCCGTATCGATCCCTAGCTCTCCGCTTCCACTTCCGACATGATGTAAGACCCACTTCGATCATCCTTGGTGATCTTCCACAAGCCGAGCTGGGCGCCGTCCTCGACCAATTCGCTGAAACTCGAATAGCCGTAGGCCGTCTCGCTGAAAGAGGGCTGCTTGCGCTTCGTGGTCTGCTTGACCATCGAGCTCCACAGGACCTGCTTGTCCTCACGCCTCAAAGCGCTCATCGCGTCCAGGAGCATCTCGAACGCTTTTTGCTTGGTCTTGGGGACCCTGCTGACCCGGCGTGACGGCGCTGTTTTCTTCGTGACGAGATCGTCGTAGAAGATGAACTCGTCGCAGCTCGCCGAGAGGAGATCCGAGGTCGATTTTCGGAGTCCGACCCCGATGACGGTCTTGTCGTTCTCTTTGAGCTTCGATACGAGCGGGGCGAAGTCGCTATCGCCGGATGCGAGAACGAAATAGTTGACGTGCTCTTTGGAGTAGCACAGATCCATCGCATCGACGACCATCTTGATATCGGCGCTGTTTTTTCCGCTGTAGCGCCGTTGAGGGATATCGATGAGCTCGATGCCCGCTTCGTGGAGTGGCTTCTTGTACTTCTTGTAGACCGACCAGTCGGCATAGGCCTTCTTGACGACGATCTTGCCTTTCTCTACGAGCCGTTCGAGGACGCGTCCAATCTCGAAGGCTTGGAGCTTCGCTTCACCCGCGCCGAGCGCGATGTTTTCGAGATCGATGAACAGAGCGAGTTTGGGATCGTTAGCCATTGGGCGAAATGTAGCAGATTTGGGTGAGCGGTGCTCGACAAACTTGCCCGCCGCGACTCGATCGAGAGGGTTTGACCTCGGACCGAGCTTTCAGCCTCTCGACGGAGGCGGGCAACACTCTGGGCCGCAACACTGTCGAAGCGGCTCTTCGACGAGCTCTCTCACCATGCGCACGAAACGCGGATGGGTCCCGACCGTCTTCGCTCGCCGAAGGCGGATGCCGAGCTCGGAGGCGAGCGCTTTCGCTTCGACGTCGAGATCGAACACGACCTCCATGTGGTCGCAGACGAAGCCAATGGGCGCGAGCACGACATCTTTGACTCCTTCCGCCGCGACCTCTCGGAGGGCATCGAGAACGTCCGGACCGAGCCACGGCACTTGGGGCGGACCGCTCCGGCTCTGATAGACGACTCGGCTCGAGAGCTCGGGACCGATCCCGTCCAGGACCGCTTTTGCGGTCGCCTCGAGCTCGGACTCGTAATCACACCCGTCGGCCATGGACTGAGGCAGGCTGTGCGCGGTGAAAAGAATGAGAGGGCGAGCATCGCCGAGGACGTCTCGTAGCCGGTCTTGGTTCGCTTCGATGAATCCCGGGTGGTTCGAGAACGGGGGGATCTTGTCGATAGGGAACGGAGCGCCTTCGATGTTCTCGAGATATTGACGGCAGCTCGAGTAGGAGCTGTAGGCAGACGTCGCGAAAACGATCGCCCGCTTTATGCCGTCTTCGGCCATCCGAGCGATCGTGTCCGAGACGTAGGGGTGCCAGTTGCGGTTGCCCCAGTAGACCGGAAGGCCGGGAATTTCGGTGCGCAACGCTTCGAGAAGTTTCTCGTTCTCCTCGTTGATTGGGCTCTTCCCCCCGAACCGCTGGTACCGAGCGGCCACCTCGGCGAGCCGGTCCTCGGGGACGCGTCGTCCGCGGGTGACGTTTCTCAGGAAGGGCATGACGTCGTCGGGCGCGTTCGGGCCCCCGAAGGACAACAGCAGCAACGCGTCGTAATCCATCACGAGCTCAAATCTACCACGCGAGGATGAGCCATACCCCGGCCGCCATCACGACGACGGCTGCGAGCTGGGCGCCGCGAATGGCCTCTCCGAACACGACCCTCCCGAAAAGGACTGCCAAGATCGATCCCAGGGAGCGCTTGAACGCTTCGACGAGAGAGACGAACACGCCTTGGATGGCGAGCAGCTGGAACGTGAGCGCCAAGGTCACGGCGACCATGGAGGCGAGCAGATAGGGCACCTCTTGCCGCGCTTGGCTGAGAGCGCGGAGCTGACCGGACAGCCCCAGCATTGCGAGCGCGCCCACCGCGACGCCGGTGCTCATGACGGTCGCATGGACCAAGACGCTCGAGTGAGCGAGCGCGAGCTTGTCGAGCGGCCCTGACAAGGACCATAGCAGCGCGACGCCGACCATGAGGATGGCGCCTCTTTCCTCGACCAAGCTCTTCAACGGGTTTTGTCCGCTTTCGCTGTTGAGGATCATCGCACCTGTGACGACGAGAACGATCCCTGCCGATTGCGGAGCGGAAGGCACTTCGTTCAACAGTGGGATTGCCATGACCGCCGTGAAGGCGGGCGTGAGCGACAAGAGCGGAATGGTTCGGCTCAGAGGTGAGAGCTTCACGGAGTGGATGAAGCCGAGGCTCCCCACGAGATTGAGCAAGAGCGCGCCTCCTCCGGGAACGAGATAGCCCGAGGAGAGCTCGCCGCCGCCCTGGAGCGCGAGGAGGATCGCGAGCATCGGAGCCGCCCCTAGCGACATGAAGAAAACGAGCACCAGCGCATGGACCCGGCGAGCGAGTTGCTTGCGGAGCAGATCGAGGCTCGCGAAAGCGAGCCCGGAGAGCAGCATATAGGCGAGGTAGATGGACAAACGCTCGCCTGGCGCTAACCGCTAGCCCATGGGCGGGTCGGCTTGCTCGAGCTGGATCCGGATGCGCTCCAAGAACTGGAATCCGGTCGGGCCGTCGATGATGCGGTGGTCGAACGTCAACGCGAGCACCATCACGGGTCGGATAGCGATGGCATCGTCGATCACGACGGGTTTCTTGGAGACCGCCCCGAGGCCCAAGATCGCGACCTGCGGTTGGGCGATCATTGGCGTGCCGGTGAGCCCGCCGAACATCCCGGGATCCGTGATCGTAAAGGTCGCTCCTTGGACGTCCTCGGGGGAGAGCGCTCCGGCTCGGGCTTTATCGGTCAAGGATTGGATCGCTCGGGCCAGCCCCGTGAAGTTCATCTCGTCCGCGTGCTTGATCACGGGCGCGATGAGACCGCCTTCGATCGAGGTCGCGATCCCGAGATGCACTCGCTTTTTCATCGCAATCTGATCGCCCACGACGGAGGCTCCGAAAATCGGAAACTCCTTCAAGGCTCGGACGCAAGCTCGAGCGACGAAAGGCATGAAGGTGAGGGGGATGCCGGTCTCCGACTCGAACTCCGCCCCTTGCTCGGCGCGCAGCCGTTCGACGCGGTGCATGTCGCATTCCGAAAAAGAGGTCACCGGGGCTGAAATCTGCCGGCTCCACATCAACTGTTCTGCGATCTGCTTTCCCACCGCGCTCATGGGGACGAGCTCGTCCTCCGGCTCCGGGCGGTAAACGAGTGCGGACGGTGTCGATGGGAGCGAAGTCGTTGCGGGAGCTCCGGCCGGGGCGCTTCTCGGCGCCTGCGGGCGTGCTTCGACATAGGCGAGGACGTCCTTTTTCGTTACGCGACCTCCACGCCCCGAGCCGGGGATGGCGGTGAGCTCGTCCATCGGGAGCGCGTGCTTGGCCGCGAGAGCGGCGACCACCGGGGAGACCACGGTGCTGCGGGCGCCATCGACCGGTGCCGGAGTAGGCGCCGTCGTGTCTCCGTCGAGCTTCGGAGAAGCTGCGCTCAGCGGTTTTCTCTCGAACAGCGTGGTCTCGTGAGCAGATTTGAAATGACCCGCGCTCGGCTTCGCTTCTTGATCCGGAGAGTTGTCGGTGGCGGCTTCCGGTGGCGGGGCAGCCTTCGTGGGTGCTCGAGACGCTTCATCCGACGATAGGACGACGCCGACCACGGTCCCGACAGCGACGGTCTCGTCTTGTTGGACGAGAATCTCCGTGAGCGTGCCGGATACCGGTGAGGGGACCTCGGTGTCGACCTTATCCGTCGTGATCTCGAACAGGGGCTCGTCACGCTCGACGGCGTCGCCGGCTTTCTTGTGCCACTTGGTGATGGTGCCTTCCGCGATGCTCTCGCCCATTTGCGGCATGACGACTTCGGTGGACATGTCTCAATACTCCAATAGCTCTCGGGCCGCTCGCTCGATCTTGTCGGGTGTCGGTAGGACCGCGTCTTCGAGGGGAGGGCTGAACGGGATCGGTACGTCCAGGGACGCGATGCGTTTGACGGGTGCGTCGAGGGACTCCCACGCGTGCTCGGTGATGATGGAGGCGACTTCGCCGCCGAAGCCCGACGTCAAATGGGCTTCGTGCACCACCATTGCTTTGCCGGTCTTACGAACGCTCGTCAGGATTGTCGTCTCGTCCAAAGGGGCGAGACTTCTCAAGTCGACGACTTCGATGCTCGCTCCGTCGTTCTCCAATCGCTTGGACACTTCGAGACACGCGTGGACCATCGCGCCATAGGTCACGAGGGTTAGGTCGGAGCCGTCTCGCTTGACGTCTGCCACTCCCAGTGGGATCTCGTAGTCTTCCACTGGCACGTCCTCGCGGATACGGCGATAGAGATGCTTGTGCTCGAAATAGATGACGGGGTTGTTGTCTCTTATGGCGGCCTTCAAAAGGCCTTTGGCGTCGTAGGGGGTCGAGGGTTGGACGACTTTGAGCCCCGCGACGTGAGTAAACCAAGCTTCCGGGTTTTGCGAATGATAAGGGCCGCCTCGGAAACCTCCGCCCGAAGGGCATCGGAGGACGATCGGGACCGGGATGCCCCACCGGTAGTAGCACTTCGCGGCGAAGTTCACGATCTGATCGAAGGCACAAGCGATGAAATCGGCGAACTGAAACTCCACCACGGGTCGCAGGCCCATGATGGCTGCGCCACAGGCCGCTCCGGTGAACCCGGACTCCGAGATCGGGGTGTCGATGACGCGCTCCTCGCCAAACTCCTCGATGAAGCCTTTCGTGACTTTGAACGCCCCCCCGAAAACACCGATATCTTCTCCCATGAGAAAAACGTTGGGATCTACGCGCATTTCCTCGCGCAAAGCTTGAGAGATCGCGTCCAGGTAGGTGATGACTGCCATGATGTTTCGCGGAAGAGGCGCAGTATATCAAGACCCGT
>JAJCXL010000385.1 GCA_029263435.1 Acidobacteriota bacterium
CGGCTCGCACCTTCGAGCGCGGCGACCATCGCGAGGATACCGGTACCGGTGCCCACGTCGATGACATCCGCCCCCGCGCCGACATAGGCTTCGATGAGCTCGACGCCCAAAGCGGTGGTCTCGTGAGTGCCGGTGCCGAACGCGCGCTCGGGGTCGATCCGCAAGACCGTGCGTTCCGTTAAGACCGGCTCGCACCACGTCGGAAGGACGAAGTAGCGGCTGCCGACGGGAAAGCCTTTGAGGCGGCGCTTCCATTCGAGCAGCCAGTCTCGATCCGGTACGGGAGGGTCCACTCTGCACGTGAGAGCGGGCCATCGACGCGCCAGGGCTGACGCGATCGGCTCGATCTCCGTCTCGTCCTCGAAGTAGGCGCGCAGAATCCCGGCCGGTACCTTCGAGGCCTCTGATTCGGGGCTAAGGGACGGCTCCATCTGCTCCGAGCCGAGACAGTCGTAGTCTTCGAGAAATGCGGTCGCGATCTCGAGACTCTCCAGCGAGCCTTCGATGGTCAAGACGCGAAACGAGCGAGACGACGATGACGCGCGCATCCTCCCATCGCTGCCGTTCAGCCGAACAGCTTTTCGAAGAAGCTCTTTTCCTTGCCGGCCCCGCGATCGCCGAGCTTCGGCGGCTTGGTGATCTCCGCGAGCTGCTCGATGAGAGCGCGCTGGTCCTTCGTCAACTTGGTCGGCGTCACCACGGACACGAACACGATCTGCTCGCCGTTGCCGCCGCCATCGAGACGGGGGACCCCTTTGCCGCGAATCCGGATCCGGGTACCGGTTTGGGTGCCGGCGGGAATGTCCACGGACTCCGTGCCGTGGATGGTCGGCACGTCGAGCTCCGCTCCCAAGGCTGCTTGCGGAAACGTGATGGGAAGCTCGAGAAGGATATCTTCGCCGTCTCTTCTGAACATCTCGTGGGGCGTCACGGTGAGCACCACGTAGAGGTCGCCTGCGATACCGCTCGGGCCGGCCTCGCCTTGGCCTCGGACTCGGATCCGCGATCCGTTGTCGACCCCGGCCGGAATCTTCAAGGGGAGCTCGCCCTCCTTGACGACATGACCCGTTCCCGAGCAGGTGGCGCAAGGGCTCTCGATGAAGTGTCCCGTGCCCCGACACTCGCCACACGGACGTGCGACGACGAGAAACCCTTGTTGGTAGCGTACCTGTCCGTGACCTGCGCACGCCGTGCAGGTCGTCTTGTGGGTACCCTTCCGCGCGCCCGAGCCCTCGCAGCTGTCGCAGAGCTCATTGCGCGGTACGAGGATGCGAGACTCGGTCCCTTTGACGGCTTCATCGAACGTGATCTCGAGGTCGTAGCGGAGGTCCGCGCCTCGCTGGGGGCGCCTGCGTCCACCGCCGCCGAAAAAGTCACCGAAGATGTCCTCGAAAATGCCGCCGCCGCCACCGCCAAAAATATCCGAGAACTCGCGAAAGATGTCTGCGTTGACTTGGGGGCCACCGCGCAGTCCCTCGTGGCCGAAACGATCGTAGGTGGCGCGCTTGTCCTCATCGGAAAGGACACTATAGGCCTCCGCGGCTTCTTTGAAAGAAGCCTCCGCGCTCGCGTTTCCGGGGTTCTTGTCGGGGTGAAACTTCACCGCGAGCTTTCGGTAGGCTTTCTTTATCTCCTGCGGGCTCGCGTTTCGCTCGATTCCGAGCACCTCGTAGAAGTCTCGTTTCGTCGTACTCGTCAAATGTATGCCTCTTCAGATTATAGGCTTGGGCCGCGGACCCCGGACCGGTGGTACCGTCGTCGACGTTCGCTTTTCGTCCGACGGCGGGTCGGCTCAGCCGCGAAGCATCGCCTGGCCGAGCGCCTCCGCGGTGGTCTCTAGCTGCTCGAGCGCGCCTTTGAGCTCGTCGAGGCCGCCATGATCGATGGCACGCCCCGCCTGGTCGAGCGCGGAGGTCGCGTTGCTTCGTTCGTCGTCGGTCAGTTTGGACGATAGTAGCTCGAAGGTTTTTCGAGTGCTTTGGGTCAACCCTTGGAGCTGAGACCCCACCCGCTCGCGCTCTTTCTCACTCACTTCGACCTGGGCTTGTTGCTCGTTTTGGGTGCGAGCTTTATCGACTTCGGACTGGGTCAAGCCGCTCGCGGCGCGCACCGTGATGTTTTGCTGTCTTCCGGTCGCTTGATCCAACGCGGTGACTTGGACGATGCCGTTCACGTCGATCTCGAATGTGACCTCGATCTGCGGCACGCCTTTCGGCGCCGGGGCGACGTCGGTGAGCATGAACTTTCCGAGGGACGTGTTCTCGTGAGCCATCGTGCCTTCGCCCTGGAGGACGTGGACCTCGACTTTGGTCTGGTTGTCCGTGACGGTGGTGAAGATTCGGCTCTTCTTCGTCGGAATGTTGGCGTTTCGATCGATGAGTGGCGTAAAAGTGCCGTCTTTGGTCTCGATCCCCAGCGTGTGAGGGGTCACGTCGAGAAGGACGAGATCGGTGACCTCGCCTTGAATGATACCGGTTTGGATGGCCGCGCCGATCGAGACCACCTCGTCCGGGTTGACGCTCCGGTTGGGCTCCTTGCCGAAGATCATCTGAACGGTCTCGAAGACTTTCGGCGTGCGCGTTTGTCCACCGACCGGAACGACGTCGTCCAAGTCGGAGGCCGACAGTCCGGCATCTCGCAATGCGTCCTCGCACGGTTTGCGTGTGCGCTCGAGTAACGGCTCGATCATCTGCTCGAACTTCGTCCGCGTGAGCACGGTGTTGAGATGCTTGGGGCCGCTTTGATTGGCGGAGATGAAGGGAAGCACCACTTCTGACTGCGCTTGGGTCGAAAGCTCGCACTTGGCTTTCTCTGCGGCCTCTTTGAGTCGTTGCAAGGCCATCCGGTCACCGGTGAGATCGATACCGTGCTCGGTTTGGAACTCCTCTACCAGCCAGTTGATGATCAGCTGATCGAAGTCCTCACCACCCAGGTAAGTGTCGCCTCCGGTGGCCAGCACCTGGTAGATGCCGTCATTGAGCTCGAGGATCGAGATATCGAACGTGCCTCCACCGAGATCGTAGACCGCGACTTTGCCTTGAGCGTTCTCCATCATGCCGTAAGCCAGCGACGCCGCCGTGGGCTCGTTCAGAATGCGTTGGACCTTGAGCCCGGCAATGGCGCCGGCATCTTTGGTTGCTTGGCGCTGAGAGTCGTTGAAGTAGGCCGGAACGGTAATGATCGCTTCTTCGACCGGCTCGCCGAGATAGTCCTCGGCAGCGGCTTTGAGCTTCTGCAAGACGATAGCCGCGATCTCGGGCGGGCTGTAGACCTTGTCGTCGATCTGAAGGTGCGCGTCGCCGTTGGTGGCCTCGATGATCTGATAGGGAAGGACTTTGGAGGCGTTTTGAACTTGCGGAGAGTTGAAGCGTCTCCCGATGAGCCGCTTCACGCCGTAAACCGTATTCTGCGGATTGGTCAGCGCCTGGCGCTTCGCGATCTGGCCGACGAGCCGTTCCCCTTTGCTGGTAAACGCAACGATGGACGGGGTGGTGCGCGCGCCTTCCTGATTCGGAATGACTTGAGGCGTGCCTCCCTCCATCACGACGATGCAGGAATTCGTGGTTCCGAGATCGATGCCGACGACCTTGCTCAATGCCTTGCTCCTTGACTTACTGGACTCACTCGCCTTCGCCTTCGCTACCCTGGGACCCGCCATCGGAGCGCTGAGCCACGGTGACCATCGCAGGCCTTAGGAGTCTGTCCTTGAATCGGTATCCCTTTTGGAATACCTCGACCACGGTGCCGTCCTCGCTGTCTTCGGTCTCGACCCTTCCGACCGCTTCGTGAACATGGGGGTCGAAGAGCCGACCTCGGGCTTCCACTTCTTCGAGGCCCTGACGGACCAGCGTGTCGCGAAACTGTTTTTGGACGATGGCGACGCCTTGCAGCAGCAAGTCGTCATCTCTCGCCGGGCCGTTGGTCTCCGCCGCTTCCACCGCTCGTTCCAAATTGTCGAGTACCGGAAGGATCTCTCTGACGATCTCGATGGTCGCGTATTTCAGGGTCTCTGCTCGCTCCCGCTCTACCCGCTTGCGATAGTTCTCGAGCTCCGCTTGCGTCCGCTGCGCGAGCAAGCGCATGTCCTCGACCTCACGCCGTAGAAGCTCCTCCGGCGTGGCCGCCTCCTCCAAGTCGCCCGGCTCGCCCTCGTCGTGCAAGGGCTCCTCGGCGTCGACGAGATCCAGGGGCTCCGCTTCTTCTGTTGTCTTGGGTTGTCTCTTCGTCATATGTATTCAGGTTGCTGCCGCGCTCTGCGGTCATTTCTTCCGCGGGACCGAATGGCCGCTCGTCGGAAGTCCGAAACGCGCGGTTCTTATGAGCTAGTGCCCAGCCCTTCTTCTACTGAGCACTAGTTGGTGAGCCCATTACCGGTACGCGCAATGGCGGCGGAAAGTGAGCTTGCTATGTAGTCGACGACGGAAATGTGTCGCGCGTACTTCATCCGAGTCGGACCCATGATACCGATAGAGCCGAGATTCTGGCTTCCGTTGCTATAGCGGGCTCCAATGAGTGAGATACCTTCCAGGTCCGGAAGTTGGGCCTCCGAGCCGATGACGATCCGAAACTCGGAGTCTTTCAGGCAGGCCGAGAGAATTCCCACCAGGCGATGGCGCTCTTCGAGCGTCTCGAACAGTTGCTGGGCGCGCTCGATATTCGAGACGAACTCCGGCTCTCCCAGCATGCGCGAAGTGCCTTCTACATGAACGTCCGAGGTGAGCTCGGAGGCGAACGCGGCATCGGCGATCGTGAGCGCGTTGCGCACGAATCCGTTGACGACGTCTTCGATCTCTTTCAATCGGCGAAGCAAGAGCTCTCGAGCCTCGGTGAGCGTATAGCCCTTGAACTGCTCTTCGAGGTAGCGGGCGCATTTCCGCAGCTCTTCCGCGGTGAGCTCGGAGGCGAGCTCGACCACTCTGTTGGTGACGTGGCCGGCTTGAGACACCATCACGACCAAGAGCCTCGTGGGTGCCATACGTACGAAGTCCACGTGATGGAGCACACCGTTTCTGATGTCCGGGCCGGTCACGAAACCGACCATGCCCGTCATCGAGGCGAGCAGGCTAGACGTGCGGCGCACGAGTCCGTTCAAGCCCGCTTCGGTCGGTACCATTTGGTCTTCGATCCATGCGCGATCCGCGCGCTCGAGTTGGTTGCCGTCGACGAGAGCGCCGACGTAGAAGCGGTAGCCCTTATCCGTCGGCACCCGGCCGGCCGAGGTGTGCGGCTGGTACAAGTACCCCATGTCCTCGAGGTCGGAGAGAATGTTTCGAATGGTGGCCGCGGAGAAGCCGCGCTCGTTGACTTTCGCGAGGGTGCGAGAGCCCACTGGCTCTCCGGTGGTGATGAAGATGTGGACGGCCTGTTGAAGGATCTCACGGCTCCGGGTATCTAGTTCCGACGCATCCATCGTCCACTGACCTTTGCTCATGACCAAGCCTAACCAGACACTATAATCCGTCTAACTGTTTTTTACCAAACGGCTTCCGAGTTGTCAACACGCCGCGACGGAGTC
>JAJCXL010000386.1 GCA_029263435.1 Acidobacteriota bacterium
GAAGCCGATGTCGCCTCCGGGCTTCGCCGTATCCTGCCTCACTCTTGACGCGCTAGCCGCGTTTGGACACAATATCGGACTCAATGGGTCCGATATTGTATGTGCCTAATTCGCGGGGCTTTGTTTCCTTTGACAGCCGCGTAGGCCCGCACTATTATATATCCGACCAAATTAGTCGCAGTTAGTTAGAGCGACCCGAACGACCCAAATATGCTGCAATTATCGAAGAAAGTCGACTACGCCCTGATGGCGCTGATGGACCTCGCGAAGCGCGAGGGGCCGCGCTCGACTCGGGAGATCGCCGAGGGCTACGGGATGCCGCAAGATCTTCTCGCGAAGATCCTGCAAAGACTCGCCAAAGAGGGTTTAGTCGCATCCCAGCAAGGGACCAAAGGCGGCTACCGTCTCGCCGAGCCTGCCGCGGCGATCCACGTGGTGCGCGTCATCGAAGCCATCGAGGGCCCGCTCTCTCTCACCCGCTGTTGGACGGACTTGGGCGCGTGCGATCAGCTCGATACCTGCAATATCAAGAGCCCGCTGCAGCGACTCAACGACCATGTGCTGCTCACGCTCTCTCAGGTGACCCTCGCCGCCATGTGCGACGACGATTTTCGTTTCTTGGCCGGAGCGGAGCGCGGTTTGTTATCCGCCACCGACGACGCCGCCACCCAGCTTCCGGTCATTCAGAGCTGAAAAGGGAAATACATAAAATGAGTACATCGACTGAAAAAATTCGGGATCTCGTCGACAAGGACTACGCCTACGGCTTCGTCACCGACATCGAACAAGAAACGATCCCGAAAGGGCTGGATGAATCCGTCGTACGGCTGATCTCTTCGAAGAAGGACGAGCCCGAATGGCTGCTCGAGTGGCGCCTGGAGGCGTTTCGTCACTGGCTCACCATGACCGAGCCCAAGTGGGCCAAAGTCGACTATCCCGTCATCGACTATCAAGACATTCGTTACTACTCCGCCCCCAAGCAAGACAGCGACAAGCCGAAGAGCCTCGACGAAGTCGACCCGGAGCTACTCGAGACCTACAAGAAGCTAGGTATCTCTCTCGATGAGCAAGAGCGGCTCGCGGGCGTCGCGGTCGATGCGGTCTTCGACAGCGTGTCCGTCGCGACGACGTTCAAAGGCAAGCTCTCCGAGCTCGGTATCGTGTTTTGCAGCTTCTCCGAAGCCGTCAAGGAGCACCCGGAGCTGGTGAAAAAGTATCTCGGCACCGTCGTTCCCTACACGGACAACTTCTTCGCGACGCTCAACTCGGCCGTATTCAGCGACGGCTCTTTCGTCTACATCCCCAAAGGCGTTCGCTGCCCGATGGAGCTGTCGACTTACTTTCGGATCAATGCCTCGGAAACGGGGCAGTTCGAGCGCACCCTCATCGTCGCGGAAGAGAAAAGCTATGTGAGCTATCTCGAAGGCTGTACTGCACCGATGCGGGACGAAAATCAGCTCCACGCCGCGGTGGTCGAGCTCGTCGCGCTCGATGACGCTCAGATCAAGTACTCGACCGTCCAGAACTGGTACCCCGGTGATAAAAACGGCAAAGGCGGTATCTACAACTTCGTGACCAAACGCGGGAAGTGCGCGGGCGCTCGCTCGAAGATTTCGTGGACGCAGGTAGAGACCGGCTCAGCCATCACTTGGAAATATCCGAGCTGCGTCTTGCTGGGCGATGACTCCGTGGGCGAGTTCTACTCGGTGGCTCTCACGAACAACTATCAACAAGCGGACACCGGTACGAAGATGATCCACATCGGCAAGAACACCAAGAGCACGATCATCTCGAAAGGCATTTCCGCCGGCCACGGACAGAATACCTATCGTGGTCAGGTCAAGATCCAAAAGAGCGCGGAAGGCTCGAGGAATTATTCGCAGTGCGACTCCCTGCTCATTGGAGACAAGTGCGGGGCCCATACGTTCCCGTATATCGAGGTCAAGAACCCATCGGCGACGATGGAGCATGAAGCTTCAACGGCGAAGATTGGTGAGGACCAACTTTTTTATTGTAATCAGCGTGGTATCGAGACCGAAGACGCCGTTTCCTTGATTGTGAACGGCTTCGCCAAAGAGGTGCTACGCGAGCTCCCCATGGAGTTTGCGGTGGAAGCGCAGAAACTCTTGGGCATCAGCTTGGAAGGCAGCGTGGGATAACAACAGTGACGGCAATGATTGAGATCAAGAACCTTCACGCCAAAGTGGAAGGAAAGGAAATCCTCCACGGCATCGATTTGACGATTGGGCCCGGCGAAGTGCACGCCATCATGGGGCCCAATGGCTCGGGGAAGAGCACCCTCGCACAAGTCCTCGCCGGCCGCGACAATTTCGAGGTCACCCAAGGATCCGTGCTCTATCAAGGCAAGGACCTACTGGCGATGTCGGCCGAAGAGCGCGCCTGCGAAGGCGTGTTTCTCGCGTTTCAATATCCGGTGGAGATTCCCGGGGTCAACAACGCTTATTTTCTCAAAGCGGCGCTCAATGCGGTGCGCAAGCATCAAGGCAAAGAGGATCTCGACGCGATGGATTTTCTCAAGCTCGTCAGAGCGAAGGTAAAGCTCGTCGAGCTCGACGAAGACCTTATCAATCGCCCCGTCAACGAAGGGTTCTCGGGCGGAGAGAAGAAGCGCAACGAGATTTTCCAGATGGCCGTGCTCGAGCCGACCTTCGCCGTGCTCGACGAGACCGATTCCGGGCTCGACATCGACGCGCTGAAAGTCGTGGCGGGCGGGGTCAACGCGATCCGAAGTCCCGAGCGCTCGATGCTCCTGATCACGCACTATCAGCGCTTGTTGAACTACATCGTGCCCGACTTCGTGCATGTCCTGTCGGGCGGCAAGATCGTCCGCTCGGGTGACAAAGAGCTCGCGCTCAAGCTGGAAGCCGAAGGCTACGGCTGGCTCGAGACGAAAGCGAGCTGAGGCCGTGGCGACGACAGACGCGCTCGCGCAGTTCCAAGCCCAGTTCGACGAATCCTCTAGTGGGGCGTCCGTGCCCTCGTGGCTCGCCTCGATGAGAGACAAGGCAATTGCCCGATTCCTCGACAAAGGATTTCCTACCACTCGTGACGAGGAGTGGCGGTTCACGAACGTCTCTCCTTTGACGAAGCTTCGCTGGACGCTCAACGGCGCGGCCGGCGATGGGTCTGTCGCTTCGCTCTTGGCGTCTCTCGGGGTCGGACGAGCCGCGGGGCTCGATTGTCACGAGCTCGTCTTCGTCAATGGCCGGTTCTCGAAAGCGCTGTCCGATGTCGGATCGGTGCCGGCAGGCGTCGTCATCATGAATTTGAGCGAGGCGATCCAATCGCATTCTGACCGCGTTCAATCCGTGGTCTCGCTCGAGCGGGAATCCCAGACCGCATTTTTCGATCTGAACACGGCTTTCGCCGCCGATGGAGGCTTCGTTTACGTACCCTCCGGAGTCGTCGTCGAGCGGCCAATCCACCTCGTGTTTCTCTCGACCCCGTCGCCGGGCTCCGACCTCTCGCCCGCCGCGCATCCGAGAAATCTAATCATCGCGGAAGCGTCGAGCGAGCTTCGCGTCATCGAGACCTATTCCGGGACCGAGGGCTCGGTCTATTGGACGAACGCCGCGACCGAGATCGTCGCGGGAGAAGGTGCGAACGTCGATCATT
>JAJCXL010000387.1 GCA_029263435.1 Acidobacteriota bacterium
GGAAAGACCGTCATCGTGTCCAGCCATATCCTCCACGAGGTGGAGCTCATGACGCACGAAGTCGTGCTCATGACGGCAGGCAAAGTGATGGCCAGCGGAAACATCCACGAGATTCGAAGGCTCATGGACGCGCATCCGCACCACATCTTGATCGCCACGCCCCAGCCGAAGCAGCTCGCCGCGCGCTTGCTGGAGGAGGACGGACTTCACTCCATCTCCTACTCCCAAGAGCGCTCACAAGTCGAGCTGGAGACGCGCGAGCCGGACCGCTTCTATCGTTTGATAGCAGAGCTCGTCATCGACGGGACCGCTACCATCGAGGAGATCTCATCGCCCGACGACAACCTCGAAGCGGTCTTCCACTACCTGGTGGGCAAATGAACTTCGAGCGGATCGGACTCTCCTTCCGGTGGAGCTTCTCGCAGCTCCTGTTCTCTCCTCGAACGATCGGAATGGGCATTCTCGCTCTGACCCCGGTGCTCGTGGCTCTGGGGTTTCGAGCCGCCGTCTGGTTCGATCTGTCGCCGGCGAGCTCGGGCTTTCGCGTCTTTTCGATACTGACGGCTTCCGTGAGCCTCCCGTTCGTCGCCCCGATGCTCTCGCTGTTCTACGCGAGCGGTATCATCAGCGATGACGCGGAAGCCGGGACGTTGCGTTACTTCCTCACGCGACCGGTGCGGCGCGAGGAGCTGGTGGCCGGCAAGATGCTGTCGAACTTGACCATCGCGCTGTTCTTGTTCGTTCCGTCT
Source organism: Acidobacteriota bacterium (assembly GCA_029263435.1). Classification (GTDB taxonomy): domain Bacteria; phylum Acidobacteriota; class Vicinamibacteria; order Marinacidobacterales; family SMYC01; genus JAJCXL01. The sequence continues at coordinate 750 of JAJCXL010000387.1, forward strand.
TTCGTGCTCAGCTACTATTTGAGCCTCGCGCCGTCGGGTTGGCAGGAGCTCGGCACCCGGTTTCCGAGCTTGCTGAGAAATCTGCTCGCGGCCGGGCTCGCGCTATTCGCGTATAACGGGTTGTTCTCTTTGGCCGGCGCCTTGTTCCGCCGGCCGCTTCTGTTCGGATTGTTTTTCGTGTTCGGGTGGCAAGCGGGCGCAGCCGTCGTCCCCGGATCCATCCGGCTGTTCACCGTCACCCACTATCTGCATTCGCTCATCCCGCGCGATGGGTTCGCGGGGGCCCTCGCTCAGCTGACCGGAGAGCGGTCGTCGACCAGCGTCGCCATCGGCGCTCTCGTCTTCATCGGGCTCGTGACCCATGCTCTGGCCGCGTGGCGGTTCTCCCGCAAAGAGATGTAGCCGCATTTGCCCGATTTGTATGACGCCGGGCCAGATCGGATAATGGAACTTCTACCGCCCCCACTACGTTTCCATGAAACGAATGCAACGACGAGGTGTCCCAATGAACAGATCCAGCTGGATTCTCACTTTGGCCGCGGGCGGAGTCGCTCTCGCTCTCGGCGTCGGCGGTCTTGCTTATTTCAATAGCGAACGCGTCTCCGCTCAATCGACGTCGCCTTCGTCCACCATGGCTTTCATTCCTGCGGGAGCCAGCGTCGTCGGGCAGGTGAATTTTTCTGCCATCGTCAACAGCCCCTTTCGCGAAAAATGGGAAGAGGCCATGGCATCCGAGCGGAGCAACGACCAGTTGGAGGAGTTCCGCGCGGCGACCGGGATCGATCCGTTTCAGGACATCGAGCGCGTGAGCTTCGCGGCGGTGACCTCGACGAACGACGGCGAGGACGGCGCTCCCGGCAGGATGACCGAACGTCCGGAGAGCTGGGGCATGGCGATTCGAGGCTCCTTCGACAGCCAACGCTTGGTGGCGAAGATCCAAGAGCACACTCAGTTTCGAGTCGAGGATTACGAGGGAACCACCATCTACTTCCAGACGGAATCTCCCACGTCCCCAGACCACGACGCCCACGACGGCGAGGATGACGACACCCACTCCGTGCCTGCCACGCCCAGTGCTTTCGCGTTCGTCGACGACCAGACGGTGTTGATCGGAGAGAGCGCCTACATCAAACGTATGCTGGACACGGCGGCGGGGCGGCTGCCCTCCGCGACGACCGCGCTCGACGAGCGCTGGGGCTCCGGCACGTTCATGGAAGATACGTTCTGGATTGCGGCGGCGCCGGATAGCGGATTTGGCGGCATGATCCCGAAAAGCGGCGACATCCCGCCGATCGGTTCCGTGGCGCTGTCCGGCCGACTCGACGGCGAGCTGGCGCTACGCGCCCGAGGCAAAGCCGCGGACGATGTCGCGGCGACGAAGCTCGCGGACGTCGTGCGCGGATTCGTGGCGCTCGGGAGCCTGCAAAGAGGCGAGAACCCTGATCTCGGCGAGGTTCTAGACTCGGTGCAAATCGATCAGTTCGACAACGAGATCGATGTCAGCCTTCAATTGGCCTACGACACCCTCGAGCGCTGGGCCGATCGAGCAAAAAAGACCGAAGCCGAGAAGTTCTAGTCGGCTGAAGTACTTCGGGTCGCTATCCCCCCAGCAATGGGGGGGACGGCAGAACTCCGCTCCGGCGCTTCGACGCGAGGACGCCTTTTGCGGAAGCTCCGCTCCAGCGCGGCGGTATAATGCGGTGCTGTGCTTTCAATCATGGAAGTCATCCTCGCCCTCAAGGCCACGCCCTTGTTCCGCGAGGTCCCCGGCGAAGGCCTGAAGCGACTCTCCGATTTCATTCAGGAGAAAAACGTCACCTCGGGTGAGATCATCTTCGACGAGAACGATCTCGGAGACGAGATGTATTTCGTGCACCGCGGAAGGGTGACGGTGCGAAAGACCATCGGTGGAGAATCGATGGACGTGGAAACGGTCGAAGGTGGCGGGCACTTCGGCGAGTGGGCCATCATCGACGATCGGCCCCGGGCCGCGACCGCGATCGCTTGCGAGGCCACCAACCTCTTGGTGCTGCATAAGAACGACTTCCGCTCGGCGGTCCAGGACTATCCGGATATCGCGTTCGAGATTTTTCGGGAGCTCACGACCCGCTTGCGCGACATCGATCAGCGCTATCGAGAGCTGATCGCCGAGGCTCGGCGGCTCGGTATTGAAACTCGCTAGGGCTCTCAACATCGTCGAGGGTGAGGGCAGGCTCACCCTCACCCTCGGCATCCTCCACTTCATCGTCGCGGCTGCCCACAGTCTGTTCGACATCGGGGTGACGGCGCTTCTGATCGCACGGCTCGGTCCCGACGCGCTGCCCCAGGTCTATCTCGGCAGCGCCCTCGCTCTGATGTTCGTCGGGACGGTCATCATTCCCGCAGTGGATCGCCTCGATAGAACGCGTTTGTTTACGGCGATCTTGATGTTCTTCGCGGCGGTGCTCGTCGTGGTCCCACCCCTCGCCTCGGCGTCTCCTTCGATCGTCTATCGACAGCTCTACATCGCTTGTTTCTTGATGAAGAGTCTCGTCTTTCTCCAGTTCTGGCTGCTCGCGGGTGACCTCCTCGACATTCGCCAAGCCAAACGACTCTTCCCGGTACTCCTGGGCTTTAGCTTGCTCGGCGGGCTGACCGCATCGGTGCTCACTTCGTTGAGGCCGGAGACGGTGGCGACCGAAACCCTTCTTCAGGCGGCAGGGTTCTTGCTCGCGGCCGGTGTCATCCCGGTAGTCATCATTGCGCGGCGCTTCCGAGGGAAGGTCTCCTCACGACGAGAGACGGTGTTTCGCCTGAGTGATGTCTGGACTCACCTTCGCTCCGATGTCTCGAATGTCCTGAGCACACGACTTCTCCGAACGTTGTGCGTGAGCGTCCTGTTGCTCGCGTTCTTGGCGCAGGTCCTCGACTTTCTCATGGCCAAAGCGGCACATAGCCGATACTCGACCGCCTTCGGCGGGCCGGACTTGGAAGCTCTCACTTCTTTCTACGCCGTGCTCAACGCGGTGATCATCGGCTCCGGGACTTTCGTACAACTCGTCTTCGCGAATCGAATCATCTCCTCCATCGGAGTCACGCGTGGCCTTCTGGTGGCGCCCCTCACGTTCGTCGCGGGATTCATGGTCTCGGGAGCGGTTTGGCTGGGTTCGGGCGGACAGATTTCACGCGGCTTCTTTCACGCGATAGTGGGCTCACGCGCCGTCCAGAAAGTTCTTCGGATCTCTTTGGTCCGCAGCTCCACCGACATCGTTTTCAACGCCATCCCCGGGGAGCGCCGCGGCCGGGCGAAAGCTTTCAAAGAGACCATGATCGAGCCCCTCGGGGTGTTGTTGGGAGGGGTCTTTCTCCTCGTCGCGGCCACACTCCCGATGCGCTACCTGCTCGGCGGCTCTCTCATCCTTTCCGCGGCGTTCTTGCTCCTCACCTTTCAGCTCAAAGACGACTATGTCGAAAGCCTCCTCCGGGTGCTCAAAGAGAAGAGCAGGTTCCGCTACGCGTTTCCCTCCGTCGTCATGCGCGCGGCGAAGAAGAGCCCGGATGCGCCTGCAGCGGACGTTTCGGATCTCAAGCGCGCTTTGGACGATGACGCCGCTTCGGTGAGGTTGCTCGCGGTGGAAGTCGCGGCGGATTTGAAAGAGCCCGAAGCAGCGGCGCTCCTCGTAGAGCGATTCCAGGCGGAAGAGGACACTCAAGTCCGCGCCGGCATGCTCTCGGCGCTCGGAAAGATGGTCACCCGTCCGGGCGAGGATCCCGGGCAGGAGAGCTTGTCGGATTCGGATCCCCGAGTGAGAGCGAGCGGGATGGCCTCGATGGCGGAAAGCGGCATCTATCGCCCGGAAGATCTCGGGATGAAACGCTTGCCGCGCACGACGCCGGATCCGATAGAGGCCTCCTCCGTCGACGACGAGCGAGACCATGGCGAAGCAGACACCCGCGCCGAGGAGATCGCTCCGAAAAAGCGCCGTCGAGAACACTTCCTGGACCTCGCGCGCGCGGGCGATCACGAAGCGTTGGAGCGGCTCGTACATTACATGGAGGAGGGCGATGGCGCCACACGCCACCTCGCCGCGAGGGCGTTCGAGGCCTGCGGTGACAAGGCTATCGATATCCTCACCTTGGCCTTGTGGAGCGCGGATGTCGAGGGACGCCGCTACGTGATTCGCGCTCTCGATCGGATCGGCTCGGCGGCGGCGCGCCAGGCGCTCCTTCCGGTGCTCTCGTTGGAAGCCGAAGAGGCGTATTACGATCTCGTGCGCCTCGTCGCGCTCGGCCAGCTAGAGCCTCACCCGGCGCTCGCGCTATTGCAGGACTCCATCGCCCATCGGGTGCGGCGGGCCAAGCGAAACGCCCACCAGATCCTGCGCTCGGCGTTCATGGCGGAGCCAGGCATGCGCTTGATCCTCAGCAATTTGACTCACCCGGACCGCTACCTGCGTTCGAGCGCGATCGAAGCTCTCGAAGTACGGGTGGACGCATCTCTGCTCGGAGGCGTGCTTCCACTCTTCGAGCACGAGAACCCGAACATCATTGCCGAACGCGGCGGCGCCCATTTCGAGTTCCCGCGAAGAGAGCCGTCCGAAGTCCTCGTCGAGCTGACTCGACATCAGTCTCCCTGGCTCAGAGCGAGTGCGATTTACGCCGCGGGACAGATCGGAGATGCCTTCTACCTCCGTCCCATCGAGCAACGCGTAGACGACGTTTATGAGCTCGCGAGACTCAATGCGATCGAGGCGATGGGAAGGATCGGCGATCAGAAGAGCGCGGCGCTGCTGGAGAGTCTCATGCGCGAGGAGACCGGCAAAGTGCACGACTATGCGGCGCTCGCGGTGGCGGCCATCCGCGAGAGACCCGCGCCTCGAGCCTAGCGGTCCGCGTCTCACGCTTTCGGTCGCTGACGCTCTCGAGCCCTCTTTGAAAAAAGACTTCTCGTCAAAGAGGAAGGTTTCACTTCTGGTTTCGCGTCTGAGTTGCGCGACCTTCTAGAGCGGCAACGCGCACACATGCTCGACTGAGATGGAGCGGCGGTCAGGACTTTTTTTGCTGTAGCTGCGAGGCGACGGCGTGAGTCGCTTTGGCCACCGCCTCCGCGTCTCCGAGATAGAAATGACGGATGGGTGTGAGGTCATCCTCGAGCTCGTAGACGAGCGGGATCCCGGTCGGAATATTGAGTGAGACGATCTCGTCATCCGCGATCTGGTCGAGATACTTGACGAGCGCGCGCAAGCTGTTGCCGTGCGCAGCGATCAGTACCCGCTCGCCGGCCGCGACCCGAGGAGCGATGGTGTCTTTCCAGTAGGGCAAGAATCGATCGACGGTGTCTTTCAAGCACTCCGAGGTCGGGAGCTGGTCGTCGGATAAATCGGCATAACGTTCGTCTTTCCCGGGGAAGCGATCGTCGTCCCGCTCGAGGGCGGGCGGCCGAATGTCATAGCTCCGGCGCCAAATCTGGACCTGGTCGAGGCCATGCTGGTCCGACGTCTCCTTCTTGTTCAATCCCTGGAGCGCTCCGTAGTGGCGTTCGTTGAGACGCCAGCTGCGATGGACCGGAATCCACATCCGATCCATCTCGTCGAGAGCGATCCATAGGGTGCGGATCGCACGCTTCAGAAGCGAGGTATAGGCGACGTCGAACGCATAGCCTTCGCTCGCCATCACTCTTCCGGCCTCTCGCGCTTCCGCGACACCGGTCTCGGTCAAGTCGACATCGGTCCAGCCCGTGAAACGATTCTCCTTGTTCCACGTGCTCTGTCCGTGTCGGAGAAGAACGAGCGTCTTCATATGCGCAGTCCCATCGAAACGATCACCGCCACCGGCTCCGGCTCAACTCGAGCGCGGCGCCGCCTTTCGCACGGCTTCCGAGACGTCATCGTGAAACTGCTCGAAGTTCTTCTGGAACATGCCGGCGAGCTTTCGCGCCTGCGCGTCGTAGGCATCCTTGTCCGCCCAAGTGGTCCGCGGGTCTAGAACCTCCGCAGGTACGCCGGCACAGGCACGCGGCACGTGGACGCCGAAGATGGGATGCTCGACCGTCTCCGCTTCGTCGAGCGACCGATTGAGTGCGGCCGTGACCAATGCGCGGGTGTGCGGCAGCGACATTCGGCTCCCGACGCCATACGGGCCGCCGGTCCAGCCGGTGTTGACGAGCCATACCGACACTTCGTGCTTTTCGATCATCTCACCCAAGAGCTTCGCGTAGACCGCGGGCTTTCTGGACATGAACGGCGCCCCGAAGCACGCGCTAAACGTGGCCTGAGGTTCGGTGACCCCGCGTTCCGTACCCGCGACCTTGGCGGTGTAGCCGGACAGGAAGTGATACATCGCCTGCTCCGGAGAAAGCTTCGAGATCGGAGGCAACACCCCGAAAGCATCCGCCGTCAACATGAGGATCTGTTTCGGATGTCCACCGGTACCGCTTTCGGCCACATTGGGAATGTGGGTGATGGGGTAGGACGCGCGGGTGTTCTCCGTGAACACGTCGCTGTCGAGATCGAGACGCCGGCTGGCAGAGTCGACGACGACGTTCTCGAGAATGGTTCCAAACATCCGGGTCGTATCGTAGATCTCGGGCTCACCCTCCTTCGACAGACGGATGACTTTCGCGTAGCAACCGCCCTCGAAGTTGAAGACTCCCTTGTCGCCCCAGCCGTGCTCGTCGTCTCCGATGAGCTTGCGGTCGGGGTCGGCGGAGAGCGTCGTCTTACCGGTCCCGGAGAGACCGAAGAAGATCGCCAAATCATTCTCGTCCGCGCCATAGTTCGCGGAGCAATGCATCGGAAGCACATTTTGCGGCGGCAACAGATAGGTCATCACGGTGAGGATCGACTTCTTGATCTCGCCGGCATAGTCGGTCCCGCCAATGATCACTTCGCGCTTGTCGAAGTTGAGCACCACGAACACCTCTGAGCGGGTGCCGTCTTGATCCGGGACGGCGTTGAACAGCGGCGCGTCGATCACGGTGAACTGCGGCACGTGCTTGGCGAGGACCTCGCGGTCGTGCTCACGGATGAACATGTTGCGGGCAAAAAGGTTGTGCCACGCGCGGGTGTTCACGACCCGGATCGGGATCTGGTAGTCGGGGTGCGCACCGGCAAAGCAGTCCTGCACGAAGAGGTCGCGCCCTTGGAGATAGGCGCAAAGCCGCGCTTTCAACCTCTCGTAGTTGTCGGGCTCGAACGGCTTGGCGGCGTTCCACCAAATGTCTTTCTCGCTCCCCGGTTCACGCACGATGTACTTGTCGTTGGGGGAGCGGCCCGTGTACTGCCCCGTCCGCACGACAAGCGGCCCTCTATGCGCGACGATACCTTCGCGCCGCTGAACGGCGTGCTCGTAGAGCGCGGGAGTGGAAAGATTCCACCAGACTGCATTCGCGTTGACGATACCGTGTTGGTCTAATCCGTGTTGGCTACGCGATCCCTGATCTTCCATGAAACGAAACTCTCCCTCCGCTGCTAAATGAGTATTGGGGCCCTCGGTTCCTCGGGCCAAACGAATATTCTAACAACATTCCCCGGCACTCGCTCTCCCCTCCTCATACACCAAGCCGTCGGGCCGGATGGTGCAGAAAATCAGGGCGAAAATGACGGAGCGCTCTGCTCCGGGCTTCAGTTCATCGGGAAGGTGTGCTCTGGTGGGTTGTCTCTCTCGATGCCGACGATCTGGTAGTCCGTGCCCGCCCGCCGCAAGAACACGCGAACCGGAGTCACCCAGTGCGGAAAGGCTGAGTTCATCGAAAGGATCTCCACCCTCACCAGAGGATCCTCTACCCTCGGGATCGAGAGACTCCGTTCAGAGGTCGTCATCGGCTCTCCCACCGGACGGCTCTCGCCTGTCTCGTTATCGACGGTGGCCCACGCGACCTGATAGCGCGTCGTGGGCTCGGCGAATCCGTAGCGTTCCGACAAGTTCTCGAAGCTCACGTCGCGTTCGTTGACGACGAATCCGGCGAGCGGGTTTATCGCATTCAAACCGAGCCGGCCACAGTCTTGCTGACGGGCGACGAGGGTATCGACGAGATAGCGCGCATGGTCGGGATGGGAGTACTCGCCCGTCTCGGCGATGGCCGCGAGCTCGGCTCGGGTAAATCGCATGATGAGCTTCGCGGCCCAAAATGCGTCTCTGGCGGTCATCCGGACGAATGCCGGATTGGGATAGTCGTTGCGCCATTCGCCACAGTCGAACAAGTCGGACTCGATACGCCCGACCGCTTGATATT
>JAJCXL010000388.1 GCA_029263435.1 Acidobacteriota bacterium
GCTCGCGAGTTTGATGACCTTGTAGGGATTGCCGCTTTCATCGAGAATGGGGTTGTATGACGCGAGGATCCAGATCTCATCGCCGTTCTTGGTGACGCGCTTGAACTCGCCGGCCTGAAACGTGCCGCTGCGGAGGGACTCCCAGAACGCGCGGTACTCGGCGCTCTCGGCGACTTAGATGCCGGGTTCATTGAGCTCGAGAAGTTGTTCGAAGCGAGGAGTCCCGATCTCGCTGCGATCGCACAAAATCCTCTCTTCGCAATGTACCGTGACGACCCCCGCTTGGAAGACCTCCTCCGTCGCATGAACTTCCCGGAGTGACAACCAGCTCCTCGACAATTACTTCGCACTCCGGGCGCGCCTCCTGCTGCGGCGATATAATTCGCGCTTCATGGCGGAGCTCCCACTCGACACGCTCATTTTCTTCGTCACGTCGACTTGTAACTCCAAGTGTCGGACGTGCTTTTACTGGGAAGAGCTGAATCAGTCGGACGATTTGAGCTTCTCCGAGATTGAGCGTCTCTCCGCATCCATGCCTCAATTCAATGAGATCTGGCTCTCGGGCGGCGAGCCCACCCTCCGGACCGAGCTTCCGGACATCCTGGAGTTGTTCTATCGTCAGAACCACGTCCGGTCGATCAACTTGCCGGTGAACGGGTTGCAGCCCGAGAGGCTCGTGACGGTTCTGCGCGACACGTTCGCGCGTTGCCCGGAGCTCAGAATCAACCTCAACCTCGCGCTCGACGGCATCGAGTCCACCCACGATCGCATTCGAGGCGTACCCGGAAACTACGCGAAAGCGCTGGAGAGCCTCACCGCGCTCGAAGGACTGCGGAGCGAAGCGAAAGAGCTTCGTCTACACGTGAACTCTGTCGTCTGCCGGGAGAATGTCGATGAAATGGTGGAGCTCGGCCAGCGGATGCGCGAACGCTTCGATCTCGATGGGCACTACTTCCAGATCATCCGGGGTGAGCCGATGGACCCCGCGCTGCTTGAAGTTCACAAGCACACGCTCGACCAGCTCTACGCAGACCTCGAGCCTTTGTATCGTCACTACGCCGGAAAAGTTCGCGCGAGAAAAGGTCGGCTGAGCGAAGCCGCCTATCTCGGGGCGCTCGGCCTCTATCAGGAGATCCAGGCGGCCAACTTCGAACGGCACCATCGGTGGCCGATGCCTTGCACGGCCGCTCAGAACATCGCGGTCCTCGATGCGAATGGCGACATCCGCTCGTGCGAGCTGAGAGAGCGCCTCGGTAACATCCGTGACTATGATCTCGATTGGACGAAGTTTTGGGACTCACGGACCCGGCGCGACGAGATTGCCTCGATCGAGGAAGACGGCTGCTGGTGCACCCATGTGTGCTTCATTCACGCGAGCCTCAAAGCGAGCAAGAAAGCCATCGCGGTCGACGTGCCGCGCAACTACCTAAAAATGGCTCGAGCGTGAGGATAAAGGGACCGAGCGGCAACCTAAACATCTGCTGCGAGACCGGCGCGAAGCGCCGAACATCGCAGCGAGTGAGCGAAGAGCGAACGAGCATTTCACATGAAAGGACACCCCTAAATGGCAGACTCCATCCAAATCGGACACAGCCCCGACCCCGACGACGCCTTCATGTTCTGCGCGCTATCGCACGGTGCGGTCAAGATTCGCGATTTCGAGATCGATCATGTTCTCGAGGACATCCAAAGCTTGAACGAGCGGGCCATGAACGGCGACCTCGAAGTCACCGCCATCTCCGCGCATGCGTACCTCTCCGTCGCCGACAAGTACTGGATCATGGCGACGGGTGCGAGCATGGGTGAGGGCTACGGCCCGGTGGTCGTCTCGAAGAACGCGATGAGCATCGCGGATCTCGAGGGAAAGCGTGTCGCCATTCCCGGAGAGATCACGACCGCCGCATTGCTCGCGAAGATCTTTCTCCCTAAGTTCGAGCCGGTGGTACGACCTTTCGATAAGATTTTCGACGCCATCGATGCAGGCGAGGCCGACGCCGGCGTCATCATTCATGAAGGCCAGCTCACCTACGGGGATCTCGGCTATCACAAGATCCTGGACTTCGGTGAGCGCTGGTCCGAAGAGACCGGTGGTCTTCCGCTCCCGCTCGGGCTCGACGTGGTCCGTCGCGATCTCGGAAAAGAGCTCGCGACGGAGATCAACCGCGCGATGCGGGCGAGCATCGACTGGGCCTATGAGAACGAAGACGAAGCCCTCACTTACTCGCTCAAGTTCGGCCGGGGGCTCGAGCGGGAGCTCGGCCGTCGCTTCGTCAAGATGTACGTCTCGGAGCTGACGAAAGACATGGGCGACGCCGGGGAGCAAGCACTGAGAGAGCTCTTCAAGCGCGCAGAGACGGCCGGGGTCGTGGACAAGGCTCCGGACTTCGAGCTCATCCGTTAAGAGATTGCCACAAAGAGCAGGGGTCATCGGCCTCGGCCAGATGGGCCGAGCGATGCTCGAGCGGTTGAGAGACCAGGGCTTCCAGGCTTCCGGCTACGACGTCTTGCCGGCTCTGAGCGAGTGCGGATCTATTCGTGAGCTGTGTGCCGATATCGACGCCGTGTTGTTGTCGCTTCCCGATGGCGCCGCGGTCGGCAGCGCCATCAAGGACATCGCGGGAGCAGCGCGCCCGAACATCCTCGTCATCGATACCTCGACCGATGATCCAGACACCGCGCGTCGAGCCGAATCAATGTTGTCGGGCAAAGGCATCACTTTTATGGATGCTCCCGTCAGCGGCGGGCGGGCAGGCGTTTCCGCGGGAACGCTGAGCATCCTCATCGGCGGCGCGGAGGAGACTCTCGACAAGGCCACTCCTATCCTCGAAGTGCTCGGCACGAACCTCATTCACGTCGGCCCGGTCGGGTCCGGTCAAGCGGCGAAGCTCGTCAACAACTTCCTTGTCGCCTCCCATCTCGCGAGCGCTCGTGAGGCTGTCGCTTTGGGTGTCGCGGCAGGCGTCGGTGCCGACGCTCTCATCGAAGCGGTCAACCGGTCGTCGGGCCGAAGCGCGGTGACGGAAGTGAACTACCCTCGATGGATTCTCAACGGTGCGTTCGATTCCGGCTTCTCCACGAAGCTCATGCGGAAAGACTTGAGAGAAGCGCTCGCTCTCGGGGAGCGGCTAGGGGTTTCTCTCCCCGTCGGCTCCGCCACGCAAGAAGCCTGGAGCGACACCGAGATAGCGGATAGCGACGACTTCAATCAGATCGCGAAGCTGTAGAACACTAGCTGTTGAGCTCGTAAATGATCCGCAAGCCCTCGAGCGTCAGCCGTGGGCTGACGATATCGATCACCTGAGTCCACTCGGCGACGATCTCCGCCATCCCGCCGGTGGCGATCACTTTCGTTTTACCGGGCACTTCCTCCGATAGCCGCTGAACGAGCTCTTTCACTGTCCCGAGATAGCCGAGCACGAGGCCGGACTGCATCGCCGCGACCGTGTTCCGGCCGACCGCGTTGTCGGGCAGCGTGAGCTCGACTTTGGGAAGCTTCGCCGTCCGCCTGACAAGAGCGTCCGCCGAGATGCCGAGGCCGGGCGCGATCGCGCCACCCAAGTACTCACCGTCTTTGGATACGGCATCGAAGGTGGTGGCGGTTCCGAAGTCGGCAACGATGGCCGGTCCTCCGTATAGCTTGTGCACAGCGGCCGTATTCGCGATGCGGTCGGCGCCGACTTCGCGAGGGTTGTCGACCAGGATCCGGATCCCCGTCTCGACATCTGGCCCGACGACGACCGGTGGGCGTCCAACGACGCGCTCGGCCAACTCCGTAAATGTCGTCGTCAGCGGAGGCACGACACTCGCGATGACCGCGCCGGTGAGCTTATCGCGCGACAGCCCTTTGTCTTCGAGAAGAGCCTTCAACAAGACGTAGTACTCGTCGGCGAGGTGGTCGAGGTGCGTGGTGACTCGCCAATCGGCGATCCATGCGTCGCCGTCAAGAACACCTATCGCAGTCTTCGTGTTGCCGATGTCGAGGGCGAGAAGCATGACGCATTGTAGCAGCGCGGCAAGTATTGATATACAGGTCGGGATGATTCCTCTTCGAGACATCGAAAGCGCGCGGGACGCGATCGCCGGCACCGCGCTTCGGACCCCGCTCGTCCGGCTATACACCGACGAGGCCGAGCCCGAGATCTACTTGAAGCTCGAAAACCTTCAGCCGATTGCCTCATTCAAAATCCGAGGTGCGGTGAACGCGTTTCGTCTCGCTCCTCCCGACCAGCTAGCCAAAGGGGTCCTCACCGCCAGCGCGGGAAACTGGGCGCAGGGCGTCGCGTGGGTCGCTCGCGAGCGCAACATCCCATGCACGATCGTCGTGCCCGACCACGCGCCCAAGACGAAGCTTCGGGCGATCGAGCGGCTCGGCGCACGACACATCGGCGTGCCCTACGATCAGTGGTGGCAGTGCATGACCGAGCGTCGGTTCGAAGGAGTGGAAGGGCATTTTCTTCATCCTGTCGAGGACGAGCCCGTCATGGCGGGAAGCGGAACTATCGCGCTCGAGATTCTCGAAGACCTTCCCGATCCGGACGCGGTCCTCATCCCTTGGGGCGGCGGCGGGCTGTCTTCCGGGATCGCGAGCGGTTTCAGGCAGCTCCGGCCCGAAACGAAGTGCTACGGGGTCGAGGTGGACACCGCCGCTCCATTGAGCGCCTCGTTCGAAGCGGGCAAGATGACCGCGGTCGAGCGAAAGTCGTCCTTCGTCGATGGGATAGGAAGTGGGGGCCTGCTTCCCAAGATGTGGCC
>JAJCXL010000389.1 GCA_029263435.1 Acidobacteriota bacterium
TGCCGAGGCCAACCGAACGGAGTACGGCTTGGCCGCCTATGTCTGGACGAACGACTTGAAGACGGCGATCCGGTGCTCCGAAGAGCTCGAGTTCGGGATGGTCGGAGTCAACGACTGGGCACCGATGGCCACCGAAGCCCCCTTTCCGGGGTGGAAGCACAGCGGGCTCGGAGCGGAGTCCGGGCAGGAGGGTCTGTACGAGTATCTCGAGCCCAAGCTCATCGCGATGGGTGGGTTGGGTTGAAGCGCCCCCTCGAGCCCGACTGCCCCGGATGGGGCCTCTTAGGTTGGAGGTTGAAAGGATCCGCTGTCCAATAGCTCTCGGATCGCTTGGTCCGCTGCGTCCTCGAAGCGGACGCCCGTCAGATAGCCGACGATCCCTTTGACGGGCTCGAGGCGCTCCGCGCACCAGACGACACGTCCGGCGACGGTGAGCTCTCGCGCCCCTAGACGGCCGAGGGAGATGGCGACGACGACCGGTCCCTCCGGGACACTCGCATTCGCGATGACGCAAGCCCCGGTATCGGAGAGGTTCGCAAGAACGCCGTAGAGAGCGTGGCGTGAGGGGGCCGGGTCCAAGTGAAGACGCACCGAGGCGGTCTCGACCGGTAGGAAACGGGGAGCCTGGTTCGAAGCTACGTCACCCAGCGTATTGACCGAGTACTGCATGGACTTGAATCGCTCCTAAAGCCCGATGCACCTAGGCGGGTCAGCGAGCTTTTCGAAATTTCGAGGGGACGAAACAACGAGCGGAGCAATTCTGCCCCAGACGGGTCGGAAAGGTCAATCGCTAATCGCTTGTTGATTTTGTTCAGGACCTGCTGCTAGCCTCTCGCCATGGACCCGAAAAAAATCCGATGGCTTTGTGTGCTCGGGCTATGGTTTGTAGCCGGGTGCTCCGAGAAGGAGCCGCCCCCTCCCGAGCGGACCGAGGTGTTGGCCCTTCTCCAGCAGGAAGCGGCGGTGGAGAAGCAAAAGGGTGAGGCCGATATCAACCCGGCGCTGGGGGTCAGCATCCGCTACGACATCCTGGATGTGGATGTCCGCGAGCAGCCGGGAAACGCCGCGGAGCCGTGGGCAGGGACGATCCGGCTACGCATCGAGAGCGAGACCCCCGATCTCGACGGCACCAGCACCGAGACTTTCGAACGGAGTTACGACTATGTATGGAGCACGACCGAAAACCGTTGGGCCATGCGCTAGTGCGCTGCTGCTCCTCACGCTTCTAAGCGCTCAAGCGTTTACCCAAACTCGAGCGCGCGGCCTGGGCGTTCCGTTTTCTGGAGACACCGGAGAGCACAACGCGATCACGGATGTCCCCGGCGTCGAAGTCGGCCACGTCACTCTGATCGATGGCGAAGGCGCTCTAGCGGTCGGGAAAGGTCCCGTGCGTACCGGAGTCAGCGTCATTTTGCCCCGCGGCAAGGAGGACAACGATCCCGTCTTCGCAGGATGGTTCTCTCTCAACGGCAATGGAGAGATGACGGGTACGGCGTGGGTCGAAGAGTCGGGCTTTCTCGAAGGACCGATAGCCATCACCAATACCCATAGTGTCGGCGTCGTTCGAGACGCGGTCATCCAGTGGCAGTCCGAAAATGGCAAGCTTCTCCAGCCGTGGTCGCTCCCGGTCGTCGCCGAGACTTACGACGGATATTTGAACGACATCAACGGATTTCATGTCAAGAATGCTCATGTCGGCGAAGCGATCCGCTCGGCTCGGTCGGGTCCCGTGAAAGAGGGCGGCGTAGGCGGTGGTACCGGGATGATCTGCTACGGCTTCAAGGGCGGCATCGGGACGGCCTCGAGACGTGTCGACGGTCACATCGTCGCTGCGATGGTGCAAGCCAACTTCGGGAATCGGGAACAGCTCACGGTGGCGGGCGTGCCCGTCGGACGTGAGATCCGCTCGTCAGCGGCGCCCTGGGACGACGGGGAGGCGCTGGGCTCGATCATCATCGTCATCGCGACGGATGCTCCGATGTTGCCGCATCAGTTGAAGAGACTGGCGCGCCGGGCGTCCATGGGAATAGCCCGCACCGGTGGGACTTCGAATAACGGCTCGGGCGATCTGTTCATCGCATTTTCGACGGCCAACCCGGGAGCTGGGACGAGTGAGGTTGCGTCCGAAGTATCGATGCTGCCCAACGGCTCGCTCACTCCTATCTTCCGAGCGACGGTCCAATCGGTGGAAGAAGCGATCGTCAACGCGCTGGTCGCGGCGGAGACCATGACCGGTGTTGACGGACACCGCATCGAAGCCCTTCCTCACGAAGAGCTTCGGGAAGTCCTCGACAAGTACAATCGGCTGTCCCGCTGATCTCACCCGAGATTGCCGTGACCCCGTCAGAGCTGCGAGCGCAGGCGCGCATGGGGCGTTTCTCCGGGACGACTTCCGGCTTTTGTACGGGAAACGTCCACGTGAATTTGGTCGCGGTTCCGCGAGCGCTTGCTTCTGAGTTTCGCGACTTTTGTGAGCTCAACCCGGGTGCTTGCCCGCTCGTCGAGCAGACCGAGCCCGGCAATGTCGCTCCGGGCTGTGCTCCCGATGCCGACTTGCGCACGGACCTTCCTCGCTATCGGGTGTTCAGAGAGGGCGAGCTGTCATCGGAGCCTCTGGAGGTCACGGCCGACTGGCGCGCGGATCTCGTGAGCTTTCTCATCGGCTGCAGCTTCAATTTCGAGCAGGACTTGGTGCGAGCGGGCATCGCCATCCGTCATCAGGAAGAGGCCAAGATCGTGCCGATGTTCATCACCAACCGAGCGTGCCACCCGGTCGGTTCGTTCTCGGGGCCGATCGTGGTCTCGATGCGCCCCATCCCCGCCGCACGGGTCGACGACGTCCGGGACCTCACGTGCGCACGGGATCTCGCCCATGGCGCCCCGATCCACATCGGCGACCCGAGACAGCTCGGGATCGATTCCATTGAGCGACCGGACTTCGGAAACGCGGTGAGCCTACGCTCGGATGAGGTGCCGGCCTTTTGGGAGTGCGGGGTGACGCCTCAGGCAGTCGTCGGCTACGCTCGGCCGTCGCTCATGGTGACGCACGCGCCGGGGCACATGTTCGTTACTGACCTTCGAATAGAGACCGGGGTAGTGCGAGCGCCGGGCTCGTGATGTCCGCGCCCACGAAGATCGACCGCTCTTTTTCGAGGCTCTCCGCATCGTAGATATCGATGGCGTTGCCGACTCCGGTGACGTAGAGCTTCTTTCCGTCCGCCGAGACGATGATGACCATATTCGTTCGTCCGCGCTCGAAGCCTTCCTTTCGAGCGATGACTCGCCGCTTTTCGATGTCGACGACCGCGAAATCGCTGAGCCCCGCGAAGCCGTAACGCCCGTCAGGAGAGAGCGCGAAAGTGCTGACTTCCAGTGCTGGGCCGAGCTCGAACGCATCGATGGCTTTCGTGCTCAAGTCGAGCCGGACAACGCCCCACAGACTCTTCTTCAGGAAGGGATCCTGGGTGTTGTACGTGCCCCAGAACACGTCCGGGGAGACCGGGGAAAGGCCCATGGATTGGATGCCGCCAAAGCCGGCCCCTCTGGCCTTGCCCCATTCAATCGTGTCGATGATCTCGTGAGTCTCGGTGCTGAGCTCCCAAATCGAGGCTCCGACGATGAAAAGGGATTTGCCGTCTGCGGAGAAGTGCAATGTGGGAAGAAAACCGAGCTGTACCTCTCGGGGGAGGGTCACGGTTTGCCGAACTTCGTGAGCCTCGACGTCATAGAGGATGAGCTCGACGTCTTCCCTGGTGAATCGGTCGGTGCCGAGCTGAACGGCGCCGGCTTGCAAGTAGAGGAGCTTACCTTCGGGACCGGGATGGACACCATTGATGCGGACCCGCCGACCAGGGGTCGATAGCTTGAACGTATCGACGGACTCCATCTTCACCGGGTCGACCACTTCGACGGTCTCCATCCGGCCGGTCACGAAGAACAGGCTCTGATAGTCCGGCGTATGGGGGATGGCGCCATAGTTGGTGACGGCGCCGTCTCGAAGCGAGATCTCTCCGGTGAATGTTTCCGTGCTCTCATCGAAGAGGCGGAGGCGATTGGGCCACACACCCATGATAAAGATTCGCGGATCGGCGGCCTGGGCCGTCATCGTGCCTACGAGCATCGTGAACAGGATCCAGCAAGTCGTGCGACGCATGTAACGAATCTTAGTCGAAGCCCAATCAGGTGGCTAGCAGGCCGTGGTGAAAGAGCGGCTGCATTCGAGGGGTGATGCATCTCGGCTGACTGCGTTGCTCCTCCCTCAAATATGGCCAATATTCTCCATCGTCGCGCCTTGTCAGCCGGGCGCCTCGCCCCTCTCGGTGCGACGCCCCATTTTCACGACGGACTGCTAGCGTCCAACCCGAAGCTTCCCATGATATTTTCTTCCGAATGGGGCGAGACCGACTCGATACTCACGAAAAGGCGTTCAAACTGAACCTGGACCGCGACAAGTACGGCACCGTTGCCGAGATTGGCGCGGGGCAGGAGGTGGCGCGCTGGTTTTTTCGCGTCGGCGGTGCGGCCGGTACGATCGCGAAGTCGATGTCCGCCTACGACATGACGATGAGCGACGCCATCTACGGGACGTCCAGCCGATATGTCAGTCGAGAGCGCGTCATCACGATGATCTCTTACGAGTATCGTTTGCTCACCGAGCGGCTGTCGGAAGAGCGCGGGCCGGGAGCTCAATTCTTCTCCTTCGCGAACACCGTAACCGCGCGCAGCTATTCGAGGCGAGATGCCGAGACCCACGGCTGGATGGGGATGCGGTTTCAACACGCGCCGGGGGCTCCGTCCTCGGATGTCGTCATCCACGTTCGCATGCTCGATCCGGAGAACGTCCAGCAGCAAGAGGCGATAGGCATTCTGGGAGTGAACTTGATCTATGGCGCTTTCCACACGTTCTCCGACACGGATGCGCTATTGAGCTCACTCCTCGACGGCCTGTCCTCCGATCGTATCGAAGTGAACCTCATCCGCTGTCTCGGGCCGGCCTTCGTGGGAGTGGATGGTCGGCTGCTCGCGTTAGCGCTCGTGGAGCGACGCTTGACCGAAGCGTCGATGTTTCGTGCGGACGGCGAGGTCGTGGACGCGGGCGAGCTGCTCTACAAGAAACCTCTTCTCATCGTTCGCGGGAGCTTCCGGCCGGTCACCCATACGACGATGGATCTCGTTCATCAAGGTCGAGCTCAGTTCCTTCGGGAGCCCGATGTGGACGAGGCGTCACTGGTGGTGATGGGAGAGATGACGCTCAACAGCTTGAAGGTCGGGGAGCAAAGTCGTCACCAAGACTTTCTCGACCGAGTCGACATCTTGGCGGCGCTCGGCATGCACGTTCTCATCACGAGCACCTATCGTAACTTTCGTCTCGCGTCCTATCTATTCCAACACACGGAATCCAAGATCGCGGCGGTCATGGGGCTTCCGTCGCTTCGGGACATGTTTCGAGAGGAGTACTACAGCGATCTCGAAGGAGGGATCTTGGAAGCGGTGGGACGACAATTCAAGAACGGTCTGAGCATCTACGTCTACCCCGCACTCGCTCCGGGTACCGGCGAGGTCGAGACTCTAGAGACCATGGAAGTACCGCGGCACCTCCGGCATTTGTTCGCCCACCTGTTGGAGAATCGTTGCATTCGGCCGCTCGAGCTCGTGGATCGGGACAGACTGTCGATCTACCCCCGTGACGTTCTGGCGATGATTCATTCGGGGAAGAGTGGTTGGGAGCGACTCGTTCCCGAGCAAGTCGCCACTTTGATCAAGGAGAGGAAACTGTTGCGCTACGAGGAGAGTAAATGACGAAGTTCGAGCAACTCGGAGCTTTCTATCTCGGCCGAGAAGGCGGGAAAGATGGCGCGACCTATCTCTACGACTCCAAGGATCTCACCACTCATGGACTCATCGTCGGGATGACCGGAAGTGGTAAGACGGGCTTGTCGGTTGTCCTGCTGGAAGAAGCGGCGATCGACGGTATTCCCGCGCTCGTCATCGATCCCAAAGGCGATATGGGAAACCTGATGCTCCAGTTTCCTGATCTTGCCCCGGAAGACTTCCGTCCCTGGGTCGACGCTTCGGAAGCGACTCGCCGGGGTGTCGACGTCGCTCAGCAAGCGAAAGATACCGCCGCCATGTGGCAAAAAGGGATCAACGACTGGGGGCAGTCGAAACAGAGACTGCGCGCGCTGAAAAAGGCGGCCGAGGTGCGTCTCTACACTCCGGGCAGTGCCTCCGGACGTGGCATCGCGCTGCTCGCTGGTTTCGAGGCACCGCCCGCGGCCGTTCGCGAGGATGAAGATGCCTTGAGAGAGAAAGTGCTGAGCACCGTCTCCGGGATTCTCGGTCTCGTAGGCGTCGATGCCGATCCGGTGACGAGCCGGGAGCACATCCTCGTGTCGACTCTCCTAGAAAAAGCGTGGCGTGCTGCCGAGAGCCGTTCGCTCGAAACGCTGATTGCGGAAGTCCAAGAGCCACCGTTCGAAAAGCTCGGCGTGATGGAAGTCGACGCGTTCTTTCCGGCGAAAGAAAGGCTCGCCCTCGCGATGAAGCTCAATAACCTCCTGGCCTCTCCCGCCTTTGCTGCGTGGCGGAGTGGAGAGCCGCTGGACATCGAGAAGCTGCTCTATTCCGACGCCGGAAAACCGCGAATCACGATCTTGTCGATCGCGCACCTCTCGGACGAAGAGCGCATGTTCTTCGTGACATTGTTCTTGAGTGAAGTCATCTCGTGGATGCGCGGGCTGGACGGAAGCGGGAGCCTGCGAGCCATCCTCTACATGGATGAGATCTTCGGCTATTTCCCTCCGGTCAAAGCTCCGCCCTCGAAAGCTCCGATGCTCACGTTGCTCAAGCAAGCGCGTGCCTACGGCCTGGGCGTACTGCTCGCCACCCAAAATCCCGTCGACCTCGACTACAAGGGACTCGCGAATACCGGGACGTGGTTCTTGGGGCGGCTCCAGACCGCGCGCGATCGCGACCGTTTGATGGATGGATTGAGCTCGGCGGCGGGAGGCGCGGCGTTCGAGCGGAGTCGGGTGGAGCAGTTGCTGGCGACGGTCGACAAGCGTGTCTTTCTCGTGCGCAACGTTCACGAGCAAGAGCCGGTGGTGTTTCACACACGGTGGGCGCTCTCTTATCTTCGGGGACCTCTAACTCTCCAACAGCTCAAAGAGCTCACCGGTCCGCCGGAGCTTCCGCCCCTGACACCGGAGCCTCTCGAGCCCCTTTCCTCGACACCGCTCGTGCCCGAGGCCGAAAGGCCGGAACCGCCCGAGGGAGTGGAGGAGTGTTTCATCACGCCGGCGCTTCCTGGTGCTCTGACCTACGAGCCTTGTCTGCTTGCGACGATGACGGTTCATTACGTGCGTATCGGTTACGGTGTGGATCACTTCGAGACGTTCCATTTTCTGGCGCCCATGGCGGACGGTCGACTCGATTGGTCGATCGGAACCGAGCTCGACCGGATTGATTGGATGAAGGAGCCGGCACCCGAGATGTCGTTCTCCTCACTTCCAGAAAAAGCGCGAGACTCGAAGAGTTACGCTCGCTGGCAAAAG
>JAJCXL010000390.1 GCA_029263435.1 Acidobacteriota bacterium
CTTCTGGAAGCGCTCATCGTCGAAGACTTCGAGTCTCTAGAAGAGAGCGCCGAAGCGATCGAGTCGTTGAGCCATCAGGCCGGATGGTTCGTGCTTCAAACCCCCGAATATCGGCAACGGAGTGAAAGCTTCCGGGCCGCGGTACGAGAGGTCTCCGCGGCGGCGAAAGCGCGCGATCTGAACGGCGCCGCGCTCGGCTACTTCGACGTGACGCTCAACTGCATCCGGTGTCACGCCCTCTTGCGCGGCACGGAGACGGCCGGGGCATTGGGCGCAAGCCGGGTCGAATCACCGGCACCCACCGAGCTCTCCGAATCACTCCGGAGGATTGGCCAACTGCAGAAGTAGAATCTCGACTCGCTCTCGCGCGGTGCGAAGCCTCTCCCGCTCCGGGTCGAAGACGAAGGCGTGACCTGCTCGCACGGCCTCGATGAGAGGCACCTCGGCCTGCTCCAGCCGAAGCTCGAGCTCTTGACGCCGTGCGCCGTCTTCCACCTGTTCGATGATCTCCGACGCGGTCTGCAGCATCGCTCGGACATTGCCTACTTCCTGGAGCAAGACTCTCGCCTCCAACGCCGCGCCGTCGAGCGGGCGGTTACCGCCTTCCCCATGGCATGTAGAGCACCGTTGCTCGAGCCGGCGAGCCGAGAGAAGCTCCGCCGCGACGTCGCCGTGGCACGTCGAGCAGGTCGGCGCTTCGGTCGAGCCTTCCTTGAGCAGGGCGAAGTGTCGGCTCTTCTGAAACGCGACGAACGGCCCGATGTGGCATTTGCCGCAAGTCTCGGGGAGGTTCGACCCGTGGACCGGGCTCGCTGGGTTCCGGCTAGACAAGAGCCCTTGGTGCGCAAGGAAGGACTCGGTCGTCGCGGCGTTCCCGCCATGACACGACTCGCAGCCGACATCCTCGCGTCCATGATCCGAACGCTCCCAATCGAGCAAGTGTCCAGGGTCGGGGTCGGCTTGAGGATTCGCGTAGTGACAATCCGCACAGCGACTATCCTGAGCCGTTGCGCTCACCGCACCCCATGCCAAGAGAATGGGGGCGAGGCTGATGGCGAACGACCACGCGTTGAGTCGAAACTTCATCCGTACTCCTTCTTCACGACAAGCTAGGAAGCCAGCCGAGAATGCTGGCGACTAGAAGAGATCCTAAGAGAAACAACAAGACGAGGACGATGCGCCCCGTAAGGGAGTGCAAGAAAAATTCGCTGACCGCGAGCATACCGTCTCCTAACCTGGAAGCGCCTTGACCGAACGCTCGAGTGCGGTGACGGTGAGCACCGGGCAGGTCGCCTGTCGAACGACGTGGTTCGCGGTAGAGCCGAAGAAGAAGAGATCGGCGGTGCTTCTCGCGCCGACGCCCATCACGATGAGGTCATGCTCGTCACCCTTGGCGCGCGCGAGGATCTCCCGGTAAGCGTTCGTCGAAGAGACCATCTCGACTTCCACTCGCGTCCGCGAAGAGGCGCCTTCGGGGACGGCGTCGTGGAGCTTCTTGAGCGCGTCCTCACGATGCTGCTGCCTCAACGCGACGACATCGAAACCCACCGCATCACCCAAGGCAGCATCCGCGACCATCTCCACCGCATGAAACAACGTCACCGTAGCCCCTTCGCCGAGAAGCGCCAAAGAGTAGCGATAGGCCTCGAGCGACTCGGGCGAGAAATCTACGGGGCAGAGGATGTTGTCGAAGACGAGCCTCTTCTCCGAAGCTAACGCCGCGCTCGGAGAAACGGAGAGCACCGGGCGATGGGCCTGTCGTAATAGCCTCTCGGTCACGGATCCCAATAGAAGACGGGAGACCCCTCGCCGCCCTTCGGTCCCGACCACGATCATGTCCACGCCGAGCTCATCCGCTTTCGCCACGACGACGTCGACGACCTGTCCTTCGCCGAGCTCGAGCGTCGCGGGCGGATCGCTCCCCAAGACCGAGGCCGCGAACGTTTGGAGCTCTTCGGCTGCGCGTGTCCGCGTTTCTTCGTTGGGATAGATGGATTCGGGGATATACGGATAGCCATCCGCCGCCACGTCGAACAGCACGTGAAGGATCGTGAGCTTCGCGTCGTGAGAACGCGCCAATGCTCCCGCGTAGTCGAGCGCGAGCTCGGAGTTCTTCGAGAAATCGACCGGGCAAAGGATATGGTCGAGGGTGATGGTCATCAAGCGCCTCCTATCGTGAGCACCGCGCATTTCGCGCGGCGGACGGTCTGATTCGTGGTCGAGCCGAACAACAAGAGGTCGATGGGGTTACGGCCTCGGACCCCCATCACGATGAGCTCGGAAGAAATGGCTTCGGACAGGGCCAAGATCTCACGATAAGGCTTGCCGACACGAACGACAGTCGTGATCGACCCGTTCGAGCGAGCATCGTCAGACACCATCTGGTCGAGTCGCTCTCGAACCGAATCGCACATCCGGGCGCGAAACCGCGAGAGGTCCGGGTCGTCGTCGTCGGGCTCCTCGGACAGCCATTCGACCACGCTCAAAACGGTGAGCGAGCGGCCGTTGTCGCGCGCCAGCTCCTTCGCGTAGTCCAAAGCTTTCAGAGAGGATTCGGCGAAGTCGACCGCACAGAGGATGTTCGAGAAGTCGGCTGGCTGCACGCTCTTCTCCTCACCGGCCTCGGACACGGTGAGAACCGGCGCCTTTGCGTCGCGTAACACCGCTTCGGAGATCGAGCCAAGGGCCAACCGTTCTACGCCCTGTCGCCCGTGGGTGCCGACACAAATGAGATCGACCTCACCCTCCGCCGCGACCTCCAGAATCTTCTTCGCGGGGGAGCCGACTTCCACTCGCATCGTGGTGCTCACGCCTTCATTGCGAGTGAGAGCAACGAAGGCATCCAAGCGATCCCAAGCTTCGCGCGAGGCTTTGTCACGCCCCCCGGCGTCCATGGTATCGGGCACGACGTGCAGCATCTCTAATGCCGCGTCGTAGCGATTCGCGAGCGCCACCGCGTAGTCCGCGGCCCGAAACGAGACGCTCGAAAAATCTGTCGGCGCGAGGATGCGCCCGAATCTCGGCATGAGAGCCCTCCTGTCACGTTGAAGAGTGCAAGCTCCGTTCCATTCGTTCTCACCGAGAGGACACCGTTCACCGAGCCTCGGGTGCGTATTATGCCCCAGCGAGCTGGGTGAAAAGACGCGAGACCGACTCTACTTGACGGCGAGCACGGGCACCGAGGCCTTACGGACGACGCGCTCGGTAACACTTCCCATCAGGACGTGGTCGAGCCCCGTCGCGCCGAGCGTCCCCATCACGATCATCTCAGCGTCGTGCTTTTCCGCGGCCGCGACGATCTCGGGCGCGACTTCACCCTCGGTGACCACGAGCTCCGCTCCCGCGACGCCCATCGACGATAGCTTCTCGCGGATCCGCCCGGGAAGCTCCGGGTCGAGCTGAAACATGCGCGTCACTCCGCCCGCATAGAACGAAGGATGCAACGCGGTCTCGACGACGTGTTGAAGAACGAGACGCCCGTCGGGAGCGAGCAAACTCTTCGCCACCCCGATGGCCTTCACCGAGTAGTCCGCGAAATCGACGGGTACCAGAATGCGATCGAAGCCCGCCTCACCTTCCGCGATCTTCGCATCGGGCCCCACGGTGAGAACGTCTGCCTCGGCTTCGCGAATGACCTTCTCGGCGACGCTTCCCATGAGTAGCTTCTTCACGCCGGTGCGCCCATGCGTTCCCATGACCACGAGATCCGCCTCGATCTCTTTCGCTCTAGAAACGATCGCTTCCGCGGCCGAGACTCCGCGCGCGAGGCTGACCTCGACATCGACGCCGCGCTCACGGATTTTGGCGGAGCGTTCGGAAAGATCCGCGAACACTTCTTCCTCCAGCTCCTTCAAGTAGCTCTCGAGAGCCTTTTTGAGATGGCCGGGATCGGCCGCATGGAGCGTGACCACGTGGAACACATCCAGTCGAGCTTTGAGATGGACTGCCATCTCGACGGCTTGGCGCATCGCGTGGTCCGCGGATTCGGAGAGGTCGGTGGGGAGAAGTATTCGCTTCATAGTGGCGCCATTGTATCACCCGAGGCGGCCCGAGCCGGGGCTCGCGGACGGGTTAGCGGTAGGGAAAGCTCCGCGCGACAACCCGAGGCGTCGACACGATCGGTGAGCGAGAGCGATCCACCGTGGGCCTCGACGATCTGTCGGCTCAGCACGAGCCCAATCCCGCTTCCACCCGCCTTGGTGGTGAAGAAGGGCACGAAGAGGTTCTTCGTATCCGGGAGCCCGGGCCCCTCGTCCTCGACCATGATGCGCACGACGTCGGGGCTCGTCGTCCACCGCACCCGTACGGCGCCTCTCGTCTCCCGCACGGCGTCGATGGCGTTTCGGAGCAAGTTGATGAGGACCTGCTCGAGCTGGTCGCCGTCCGCCACGAGACGAACAGGCGGTCCACCTTCTACCCCTACCGGGTGAGTCGTTTGGAGCGCTGCGACCCGGCGCACCAAAGTGTCGATGTCCACTTCGCCGAACGTGGGTGGAGGCAACCGCGCGAGTCGAGCGTAAGAGCTCATGAACCGGCTCAGGGACTCGCTCCGTGCGCCGATCACATCAAGGCCGCGCTTCATGTCGGTTTTCCAGTCGGGGTCGCGCTCTCGGTCGAGTAAATGCGCGAGGGTTCCGGCCATGGATTTGATGGGTGCCAAAGAGTTCCCGATCTCGTGGCCGATGACCCGGATCAGTCGTCGCCAGGCGAGACGTTCCTCTTCACGAAGAGCCTCGCTGAGATCGGACAACACGACGATGTGATGGGGGCGGCCTTCTTCTCGAAAGCCACCGCGGCGCATACCCCACCGGCCCGCTCGCCCGGGAAAATTTTTCTGGAACGTGCGCTCGCTCGGTCCATCGAGACACTCGGCAAGACCCAGCGCTGAGGCTTTTCGACCGAGCAAGCTCTCTTCGGGTTGAGCCATGAGACGCTCGCCCGCTCGGTTGACGAGCTTGAGGGCCTGCTCGTCGTTGAAAGTAAACACCGCGACGTCGATCTCCGCCATCACGGTGCGAAGC
>JAJCXL010000391.1 GCA_029263435.1 Acidobacteriota bacterium
GCGAACGCATCGCTCTTGTTGACGAGCTCGACGTCGCCCTTCTTCCTCGACCGGATCCATTCGAAATCTTTCTCGATATTGGCCGCGTTGACAACGACGAGGAAGCTTCCCTCTTTCTTGCGATAGATCAGAATGTCGTCGATGAAGCAGCCATCCTCCGTCGTCAGCGCAGAGTAGTGCGCTTGACCATCGGAGAGCCGAGAGACGTCGTTCGGGGTCAGCCCTTGGAGGAGCGCCTCGGCGTCGGGACCGTCGATCTCGAACTCGCCCATGTGGCTGACATCGAAGAGGCCGGCGGCTTGGCGAACGGTGTGATGTTCCTCGACGACGCCGGCGAAACTAACGGGCATTTCCCAACCCGCAAAATCAACGAGGCGGCCGCCGAGCTCTTTGTGAAGGGGGTAGATCGGAGTGCGTTTCGGCTTGGTTTCAGAGTTGCTCATGTAGGCTAAGGCTCAGGTGGTTGAACTGAGCAAATTTGCGGCAAAAATTATCATAGGCCCTTCAAACCTGTCAATAATGCGAGCCGTGCGAGCCGTTTACGAGTTGATGCACCGGGCGGGCGAACTTATACTAAAATTTGAGGCTTCCAGACTACATTTGCGATCCGAGCCCTCGTGAGCCGCCATTAGAAGCCTTCGAAGGCGCTTTTTCGAGTAGTTAAAACGACGAACGAGAGGTCGAATGGGACCGATGGCAACCGAAATCTACACAGTTCGCTGCTGGAACTGTTTGAATGATTTCGAGGCCGTCGAGGCGGTGTGGTGTAGCTGCGATCCGAAGCATCCGACGAAGCTGTGCCCGTTTTGTTTGAGCTGCTTTTGCCCGGCGGACGACGGCTACAAAGAGGCTTTTTGGAACGGGGCGCCGGCGAGCCTCAAAGACGAGGTCTCGATGCTCGAGCGCAGCGTCGACCGTCTCGGCGATATCCTTATCCGCAACGAGAAGCTCAAGACGCCTCAGCTGCTCGACGCACTCCAGGAGCAAGAAAAAAGCGGCGGACTCCTCGGTGAGATTCTGATCGACAAGGGTTGGGTCACCCAGGCCGATATCGACGCGGCCCTCCATCACCAGGGCTATCAACCGCTGGTCGATACACAGGGGATCGAGGTGGCTCCGGGCACGGCGTCGACGACGACGGCCAGCGAGATCCTGGAGCACCTATTGGGGCTCGCCGCGCGTAAAGGCGCCTCCGATATCCACCTCGAGCCGGTCGAGACCGAGCTCACTATCAAGCTCCGCATCGACGGTCTGTTCTATCGAATCAAGCCTCTCAAGCGCAGCGCGCTCGTACCGATGCTTTCGCGCATCGTCGAGCTGTTCAACCTCGACTCCGATCACCCCGAGATCGCTCAGCGGGGTCGCGCCCAGCTCGATCTCGATGGCAACGACTACGACTTACTGGTGCAAACTCTTCCGACCCGCATCGGTACCAGCGTGACCATAAAGTTGGTAGACCGTCGATTTTTTCTAAAGAACTTCACCGCCCTCGGCTTGTCACCGCCTGACCAGATGTATCTCGTTCGCTCGCTAGACGCGTCCTCCGGTCTGATCATGCTCACGTCACCGCCCTATAACGGCTCGATGACGACGTCCTACTCGCTGATGGACCAGGTCGCGAAGTCCGAGCGACGCGTCGTGAGCATCGAACGTTCCATCCAATGGGACGTGCCCTACGTCAACCAGATCGAAGTCAATCGAGACAAAGGCGTCGATTTCGCGTCGGCGCTGCGATCGGTCGCGGCGTATAAACCCGATGTCGTCTTCCTACTAGAGCTCAACGATCGGGTCACGGCGAATCTCGCCTGCCAGCTAGCGACGAACCTTCTCGTCATCTCGACCTTTCCGGCCTTCGGCGCCGCAGAGTCCATCTTTCGGTTCCTGGAGTTGGGGGTTCCCGCTTCGCTTCTGTCCAGAAGCCTCGCGCTCGTCATGAATCAACGCCTCGTGCGTCGGATCTGTCCGCAGTGCCGCGACGACGGGGTCCAGCCCGATCCGGCGAAGATGGGTCACTACGGCATCGCCGAAGACGAGGCGAGAAAACTCCGGGTATATACCGGCAAGGGTTGCTCCGAGTGCAACTTGCTCGGATATAAGAGACGGCGGGGCTTGTTCGAGCTCATCGTGATCGACGACGCGTTTCGCGAACGCCTGACCGGCCAGCCCACTCTCGCCGATATCGAGTCTGCCGCGCAAAATGCCGGCATGGAGACGCTCCGAGAACGCTGTCTCAAAGACGTGTCTTCCGGCGTGACCTCACTCGACGAGTTTCTCCGCTGGCGGATGTAGCTCCTTTCGCTGCTCAAGTCGGGTCGTCCCCGGCTCACGCTGTTGCTCCCATGCGTGATAAGAGTCCAGCAGATCCGTCAAGAAGCGCTCTTTGATCGTGGGATCCGAAAACACGACTTGATTCATGTAGCGCGTTCGCCCGTCCACCGTCACCGGCCTCGATGGGACCGCAGCGAACAGGCCTTGATCGCCCGAGACGACGCGGAAACCTTTGACGGTGATACCCCCGACCAGATCGACATCCGCGAACGCCAATATCTTCCCATCCTTGAACTTCGGTTCAGAAAATTTCGCCTCTACCATTTCTTTCTCCTGCATTTGCCGATTCACATGTTTTCCCACCGCCCGCCACGATACCGAGCGATCCGGACCCGACCGGTAGCCCCGTAGACGACCACGGCGTAGACCACGCCGTACTGGTTGCTCAAGAACAACGTTCCGGTCGTCGAAGATCCCAGCGGCGAGAACGAGAGGATCTTGCTGCGGCCGATCCGAAGCCCCGGAAGAAACGGCACGCCGGCCCCGATGGGCTCGCTTCCATAGCGGACTCCGGGAAACGTCTCGTTCAAGCGGTAGGGCTCCCTCAGCTTGGCGTCGATGCCATCGCGAATATCGCGCCGTCGAATACCGTTGGCGTTTCCGTCTCCGTGAACCGTGAAGACGGGACCACCTCGCTCTTGCTCGAACACGACACCGACATATCTGGACTCCGCCGCCGCGCGCGATCGCGCTTGACGTAGGAACCCGCGCAAGAAGATTGCCGCGCCCTTGAGTCGATACTCGTGTAGCGTCATCGCCGCCCGTGGTATCGCCGCCGACATCATCACCGTCGCCAGTCCGAGCACGACCATGATCTCAACGAGGCTATATCCGCTCCGACCGGGAGGGCCGGCGGGCTCCACGCCCCGCCGGCCCGGCGATCCTTGACGGATCGCAGTGACTGCCTCGTTCATTTTCTCTTCGACGTATCTCTCGTGACGGTGAGGTATTGCTCGAGCTTCAGATAGGTCTTCTCACCGATACCGCGGACGTTCATGAGCTCGCGAGTATCTTGAAAAGGGCCGTTGGCCTTTCGGTAGTTCACGATCCGCTCGGCCACTTTCTCGCCGACGCCGGGGAGCTTGACGAGCTCGGTGACCGGGGCCTGATTCAGATCGACTTTCAAGTCCGCCTCTTGTGCGAGCCCGAGCGACGCCGACAGCGGCGCGAGCAATGCGAGAGTCAGGAGCCCAGTGACACATTTCGTTCTCAATCCGTTCATCATTCTTTTCTCCTCAATGCGTTCTTCAGCTCCCGCGACGAGTCCTGGCTCGCCGCGGGAGCTATCGATAGCCCAAAATCAACAAGTCACTCGTTTGTCTCGGGTGTCATCACCTCCTCCCTGTCTTTTGTCGTCGATGGGGTAAAAGGCAAGAACGGGGCCAGGAGCATCAGAGGAAGAAGAGGCAACCGCAAACGCTTAAGAAACAGGCGTTTGCGGCACAATCTGGAATCCTGAAGAGGGGCCCGACCCACTCAAAACCGTTGCACGAATGCAACGCCGTAGCGTCGGGCAGCCCGAAACGGCGCTAGGACAGCGAGATGGAGCCGTCACGGATGGTTGACACTCGGGTGTAACCCGGACATCATGAAGAGATAGACCGGAGGCAGACAGTCGAAAGTGGTAGCGGAAACGCGGAGTTTTATGCTAAGATCTAAAGTTGTTGTTGAGGTTTCAACCCTCCTCTTGTATCTAACGACCGGACTTCGCGTGTCTCGAACGCGATGCTCTTTTGACTGAGCGCAATGCAAGACAAAGAAAGCGGGAGCCTTAGTCAAAGATCGGTTCTCGATCTCGTCGTCGACCTCTACCGGGGCTCCGTGACAGGATCGCTGAAGCTCGACCGAGCACCGCTGCAAAAAGCGATATTCTTCCGCGACGGCCAAATTCTCTTCGCTCACTCGAACGACCCGAAAGATCAGCTCGCGTCCATCCTCGTCGAGGAAGGCAAGCTCGGACCGGATCAAATGCAGGTCGCTCAGGGAAGCGTCAAAGCCGGCAACCCTTTGGCGAAAGTGCTCACCGATCTCGGCTACATCTCGCAACGAGAGCTCGCCGATTCAGCGCGCATCAAAGTAGAGAAAATCTTGACGGATCTCTACTCCTGGACCGAAGGAAGCTATCAGTTCGTTACCAAGTCCCTCAAAGTCGCCATCGCGGATCTCGGTCTTTCGAGCGAGCAGTTAATCTATACGAGCATCTGCCGGGTCCAAGATCGCGACTGGGTGTTGCAGCAGCTGGGCTCCTTGGAAGCGGTACTCGCGCCGAACCAAGATCTCGACCGGCTGATCAGCGAGGTGGGCGCGAACGAAGACGCGGCAGCCGTACTTCATCAAGTCGACGGCCGCAAGACGGTAAAAGAGATCTGCGAGTCCTCGAGTCTCGGCGAGTTCGACGTTTGCAAGATCGTCGCAGCCGCGCTCACGCTCGGCGCACTCCAGCCGTCGGACGGTGCCGGTGCCTCACTGGACGTCAGCGACGACGCGTTCGACATTCCGGCAGGTATCGAGATCCCGACCATTCCGCCCCCCGAAATTCCTCAAGTGCCGACGTTGGACGTGCCTCCGCTCGCCGGGCTACCCATCGACCCCCCCGAGACCGTCGGTATCGAGTCACTGGGCATCGACTCGCTGGGTCTCGAGACGGTAGGGATCGAGACGATGCAAAGTCCCGAGCCTTCCCCGAGCGATACGGTATTCCAGCCCGCCGACAACGCTCCGTTTACCACCGAGCCTCCCGAAGCACCATTCCCGCCCGAGCCGTCCAACACTCCGTTCGCGGCCGAATCGCCCGACATACCATCAGAGGCCGAACCACCTGACTCCGTCTACGGAGAGCCGGAAGCGGAGCCGTTTGCCTCCGCCGACCCGTTCCCACCGGCGTTCGAGACCGGCATGAACCCCGGCGGCTCGTCGTCGGATCTGCTGCTCGACGAGTCCGGCGGCTACGACGACGAAGGGTCCGACGAGGATGAAGCCTTGTCGGGTCGCGTCACGCCTCGCTCGAAGCGCTCCCGCCGCGACGGCCCGAGCTCCGGCGGACTCGCGTCTATTTTGAAAATCGTAGCGATGATGGCACTCGGCGCGGGAGCGGCCTACGCGGCCTACGTTTTCGTTTGGCCCATGTTCGGCGGCACGGAGGCGCCTGCATCCACGGCAGCGGCCCCTTCGAGCGAATCATCTCAGCCCGAGGCGGCCCCCGCGTCAACGGCCGAAGCGCCACAGCAGGCGGGCGCGACCGCCGTCCCTGGAGCTCCGCCTCCCAATGCGAGCACTGCGACGGGCCAGCCAGGACAAGCCGCGACGAGCAGCCGTCCTCAACCCGCGCCCCCGAGAACCGCGAGCCCATCGTCCACGCCTCCGCCATCTTCGACGGCGACCGCCACGACCGGTACACCGCAACCGGCGCCTCCTCGACCAACTCCGAGCCCGCCGCCCGCCTCATCTGCGGGCAACGGCGGATCCGGACGACAGCTGCTCTCATCCGGAAATCTCTCCGCCGCGGCGACTGCCTTTCGCTCACAGCTCTCGACGACGGCGGCGAACAAGTTCACCATCGCCGTCGGGCTGTATTGCAGCGCCGAGAACGCCGGCCGATTAGTGGAGAGCGCCGGCAACGCTCCCGAGCTCTACGTCCTGCCCGCGAGCGTCCAGGGCCGGTCCTGCTTCCGCATCGTGTGGGGCACCTTCGATTCTCAGCGAGCCGCAGAATCCGCCATCGGCTCCCTTCCCCCGGGCATCCGCGCGGGAGACTCCGCAGCCGTCCCCCTAGCCAGAGTTCTACGCTAGAACGCCCGAGCGACTGGCGATGCTGTTCGAAAGACGGCTTACAGCTATCGCCGTCACCGTATTTATTTGGCTCGCCGCAAGCACCCACCACGCCCAGGCGGATGAGATCCTCGTTCTAGCGAACGGCCGAGAAATTACGGTCGAGCGGTATTGGGAGGAAGGCGAACAGATTTACTACGAGAAGAACGGAAACATCTTCGGCTTTCCGCGGGCTCTGCTCGACCGGATCGATCGAAGCGGTGATGATGTCTCCGAGGAGGGAAAGGAAACCCCGAGCGGTTTCGTCAACGAGACGGCGACGAAGACTCTTTCCGATGCCCGAAGCGCCAATCGCGAGGGCGACACCGGCCGGGCCGCGGCTTTGTATCGAGACGCTATTCGCCGGGCCCCCGACACGATTCAAGCTCATCTGGAGCTGTCTGACATCTACTTCAAGATCAATGATTTTCAAGCCGCCCGCGCGGTCCTCGAACAGGCGAAGCGGATCGAGCCCGACAGGGCGCGGGTCCGCGATCGTCTAGGCGATGTCTACTACCGGATGGGTCAGACGGGATTCGCTATCCGTGAGTGGCAGATCGCGTTGTCTTACGACCCCGCTCCTGGGTTGTTGTACAAGCTGCGCAAGGCGCTTCGCGAGAACGACGACGATATCGTCTTCGAAGACGCACGCCGTGCGAACTTCGTGATCCGATATGACGGCCATGTGAATGAGAGCATCGGACGGATCGTGGCGATTGCCCTCGACCACGAATATAGGGAGCTCGAAAGAGATTTCCGATTCACGCCTCCCGGTCCGATCGAAGTGACGCTATACACCAATCGTCAGTTTCAAGACATCACCCAGACGCCGACCTGGGCCTCCGGGCTGAACGACGGGCAGATCCGGATCCCGGTAGAAGGCGTCTCCGAAATGACCCCTCGACTGCGGAGGGTCGTCCGCCATGAGCTGACCCACAGCTTCATCACGGGGATCACCCGAGGCAATTGTCCCGCTTGGTTTCATGAAGGCTTGGCGCAACTGGGCGAGGGAGCCGACCGCGTCGATCTGTATCAACGACTGCGAGACGCTCAAGCTCGTCAGGAGCTCGTACCGTTGTGGACGCTGGAAGGACCCTTGATCAATTTCTCGAAAGAAAAGGCGCTCCTCGTTTACGCCCAATCCCTCGCAGCGACGGAATATCTCGAAGCGAGACGAGGACGGGAGGCTTCGATGCAGATCCTCCAGCTGCTCGCTCAGAAGCGAACGATGAACAGCGCGCTCAAGGCGGTCGTCGGGCTCGACTACCAACAGTTCCAGCTCGCGTGGGAAGCCGATTTGGCTCGTTATCAGTAAACGAGCCGTGAAGCGCAACCGGCGTTGTCGCGTCGGGCGCCAATGTTTTATATGCTTGCCCCGTCATGGCAAAGTCATCCTCTAAAATCACACTGATCGCAGGCATCCTCTCTCCGTTCCTCGCCGGGGCCTTCGGAACGATGGTCTACCGCACGTTGACCCGTGCGAGCCAGGATCGCGACGCGGACTTCGTCTTCCGGCTCGGAGCGACCGCGGCCGTCATGGCCATCCCGTTCGTGTTGACGATGGGGATCGCGCTGTTCGAACGGCGACGTCAGCCGTTGGGAGCCCTCGGAATGGTGGGCGTCGTTCTCGCGACGGCATCCTTGGGGATGACTTGGCTTCCGGTGAAAGGGCTGCTCGATCGAGTGCGCCAAGCAGACAACCTCGCGCTCAGCGACGTTCAAGCACCGCCGTTCGAGACGGTCGATATCAACGGCGTCTCTCATCGACTCGCCGATCACGAGGGCAAGGTCGTCCTCATCAATATTTGGGCCACTTGGTGCGGACCGTGTCGTCGGGAAATGCCGGACCTCGAAAGGTTGTACCAATCCCGCAAGGATCAAGGGTTCGTGATCTTCGGGATCTCGACGGAAGATGTCGAGACTCAAAAGACGTTCGCCGAGGAAGTCGTGGTGAGCTACCCGCTTCTCACGGTCGAGGGCGACGTGCCGAGCATCTTCACCGAGACCGCACGTTATCCGGCGAACTTTCTCATCGACCGCAGCGGTCGTCTTCAGCCGGCACCTTCGACCGACCAACCGTTCGCCAACTTGGAAGCGGCGGTCGACGCGTTGCTGGAACAAACCGGCGCAAGCGACTGATCGCGTAAGCACGTCCTCGCGAGCGCGGCTAGCCGACACGCCGAAGCGAAGGCGGGCTATTCGTGGCGCAGCGCTTCGATGGGATCCATCCGCGAGGCTTTGATCGCGGGCGCCATCCCAAACACGATGCCCACCGTGGCGGAGACGCCAAGCCCCAGCGCGAACGACCACCACGGGAGCGAGATCGGAAAACCAGAGACGAAATGCACCAGCACTCCCGTTCCCGCGCCTAGCACGACGCCAATCAACCCACCGGCGAAGGTCAGCGCCGCGGCCTCGATCAAAAACTGCCACAACACTTCGCGGCGCTTCGCGCCCAGCGCTTTTCTCAGCCCGATCTCATGGGTCCGCTCGGTGACGGTCATCGTCATGATGGCCATCACACCAATACCGCCCACCAGAAGTGCTATCGACGAGATGACGACCAGTCCCAAGAAGATCGCTTGGGTCGTTTGCTCCCACACCCGGAGCGCTTGGTCCTGGGTCACGAGATCGAAGTCATTCGCTTCGTCGAGCCTCAGCCCGTGACGGATCCGCATCACGCGCTCGATCTCATCGAGCGCCTGTTGTCGCTCGCCTTCCCGCGGGACGGCAACGATCGTCACATCGCGGTGCTCCCCTCCGTGGCCACGCGTCACCCGCAAGCCGAACTGACTTTCGTAGCGAGTGTGGGGAATCACCGCGAGATCATCCTGGCCCGCGTCGAACCCACCGGGGCTCGGCCGAGGCCCCATCACTCCGATGACCGTGTACTCGTGCCCGCCGATACGCACCTTGCGCCCTATCGGATCGATCAGCGGAAACAACGACTGAAACGGGGCGTGACCCAACACGACGACCCGCCGGCGATGTCTCAGCTCCGTGGCGGTAAAGAATCGCCCGGCCTGCATCGGAATGAAACCGACTTCCGCGAAATACTCGGAGGCCCCCAAGATCGCGACGGGCTTGGTTCGCTCGCCTCGATAGTGAATGCGCTCCAACTTTACGTCGAAGCCGCCTCCGAGCATGGTGTCGACGAAGCGGACCTCATCGAGTCGAGCAAGGGCGCTCGCGTCGTCTGGGGTCAGGTTGGGACGTCTCAAGAGCTCGACGAAATCCTTGCCGGACATGAAGCTGAGCCCGCTGAACTTGGCGACGAAGATCGTATTCGGACCGAGCTCCTCGATCATCGACCGTAAGGAACGGTCGAAGCCCCGGACGAGCGACGTCATCCCTACGATTGCCGTGATCCCGATGACGACGCCGACAATCGTCAAGGCGGAACGCAGCTTGTTGGAACGAAGAGTCTCCCAAGCCATCACCACGATCTCTCGAAACAGCGCGTGCGGGATCATTCGCTACTCGCTCCGAAGCGCTTCGATAGGCGACAGGCTGGCGGCTCTGCTCGCCGGGTACAACCCGAAGAACAGACCCACGACGGCGGTCATTCCCACGCCCAAGGCCACTGACCACGGCTCGACGGTTGCCGGCACCGGCGTGGATCGCTCGATCGCGGTCGCGACCGCGAAGCCGAAGGCGGAGCCCACCAACCCTCCGACCGTCGACAACGTCACGGACTCGGCGAGAATCTGCCAGATGATGTCTCGGCGACGGGCACCGAGCGCTTTTCGCAATCCGATCTCTCGGGTGCGCTCCGTGACGACCATCATCATGATGTTCATGATCACGATGCCGCCCACGACCAGCGATAAAGCGACGACACCGATGAGCACGGCAAAGATGCCCGACGTGGCGGCGCTCCAGATCGCCAAGATGGTTCCGGAGGTGAACATTCCGAAATTGTTCTCGGTCGAAGGCTTGAGCTGTCGACGGATGCGAAGCGCCACCGCGGCGTCGTCCATCGCTTGCTCCATGAGCTCCGGCTCGTGCGGTTTCACGATGAGCGCCAGGCTCCGCCTCGAGCCGAACATCTTCTGGAAGGCTCCCAGCGGAACGACCGCGTACTCGTCTTGGGATTGGCCGAACACGGCGCCCTTCTTCTCGCTGACACCGATGACGCGAAAGTGGACCCCTTCGATCTTGACGGTCTTGTCGAGCGGATCGGCGTCGCCGAAGAGTCGATCGGCCACTCCCCAACCCACGACCGCGACCGGCCGCTTCCGGCGGACTTCGGCGCGCGTCGGGAGGCGACCTCGCTCGACGTCGTAGCTCGAGAACGAGAGAAAGTCTTCGCTGACTCCTTCGATCCGCGCACGCTCGAGCTCTTTGTCGCGATAGACGACCCGCCCCCGGGACTCAGCCTGCGCCATCACCGCCTGAACCGTGTCGGCGAGCTCACGGATCGCGGCCGCATCTTCGAGCGTCACCCGCGGGTTGAGTCGGCGAGCCCGTTCGGCTTCGTCCTCGTCGGTAACGATCCCTACCCGACGGATCTGGAACGCGCCCGCACCCGCTTCGGAGACGATGGCCGTCGTGACGCTCTGATTCATGCCTTGGACGAGCGCGACGACCGCGATGATCGCCGTCACCGCGACGATATTCCCGAGCACGGTGAGCACCGAGCGTAGCTTGTGAGACCACACGGCCTCGAAAGCTAGATACACCGCTTCGAGGAAAGCGGCGTGCGGTGCGTGTTCGGACACTACGCTAGCAGTCCGGGGTGAAAGTGTGTCGTCGTACCGAGACCAGCGAGGCGCCCGGCTGGCGATGCGCGACTCCGCGACTGCACAAGAATGTCCAGACATTTGACGGCAGGAGCAACGCAGCCAGGCGAGATGCATCGCCGGTCGATTGCAGACTCATTTT
>JAJCXL010000392.1 GCA_029263435.1 Acidobacteriota bacterium
GCTGCGATGACCACTTTGGGCGTCATGTCGTTGCCGAGCATGAGCACGAGGATCGGCGCGACCGCGACAATCGGGATCGAACGGATGATGATCGCGAGCGGAAACAGAGCCTGCTCGACCGTTTTTTGATGCACGAATACGGTCGCG
The DNA here is from genome assembly GCA_029263435.1 of Acidobacteriota bacterium. GTDB lineage: Bacteria > Acidobacteriota > Vicinamibacteria > Marinacidobacterales > SMYC01 > JAJCXL01. The sequence goes on from JAJCXL010000392.1 coordinate 148, forward strand.
AGCGCGATAGAAGCGAGGTTGCCGATGGCAAAGCCTAGTAGGCTCTCGAGTGCGGTCGGCACGAGATTTCTCGCGATCACGCCGAAGTCTCTGATGAAGGTGCCGGCGACATGGAGCGGAGAGGGGACGATATATTCCGGGATGTCCAGAAGCTCCACCGCGAGGGTCCACACCGCCAGGATCGACAGGAGTGTGATGGCGGGGAGTACGTGCTCGCGCTTCATCAACATGTCTCCAGGAGCTGCCTGAGGTGCGCGGACTGCCGGACGAAGCTTTCGGACTCCCGGACGTCCAGAGCTCGCTCCTCCGGTAGATCCGGCGTCACCAAGTCTCGCACCCGCCCGGGGTGGGCTTTCAGTACGAGCACTTTCTGTCCGAGGAAGAGCGCTTCTTGAATGCTGTGGGTCACGAAGAGGATGGTGGTACGGGTCTCGCGCCAAATGCGAAGAAGCTCGGCGTTCAGCCGATCCCGCGTGATCTCGTCGAGCGCACCGAACGGCTCGTCCATGAGCAGAATCTTGGGTGCGGTGACGAGCGCCCGCGCGATCGAGACGCGCTGCCGCATGCCCCCTGACAGCTCATGAGGGAAGGCATCGTGCCACTTACCGAGCCCGACCAGATCGAGGAGCGCGTCGGGGGACATCGCTTCGGAGGCCCGCTTGCGGCCATCGCCTATCTCGAGCGGAAGCTCGACGTTGTCTCGGGCGGTGCGCCACGGCAAGAGGGCCGCGTCTTGAAAAACGAAACCGAGCTCTCGTCGTTTACGGATTTCCGCCGGAGTGCTGCCAAACACCGACACCGATCCTTCACTGGGCGCGACGAGGTCGGCGACGACACGAAGCAACGTCGACTTGCCGCAGCCCGACGGACCGAGGATGGCGAGAAAGCCTCCTTCTTCGATCTCGAACCCGACGTCGTCGAGCGCCGTCACGGCGCCGCGATCGGAGTCGAAGCGGACCGAGACTCCGTCGATGACTACGGAGCCGCTCATGAAGCTCTCGGACTATAGATACCGGAGCCCAGGTGGGGCCGATCGGTTTTGGTCGCTTCGAGGATATCGAGGGTCATGACGTCATCCACCGTCGGGACCTTTTGAGTGAACTGTGACAGCTCGTCATAGGTGCGGATCTGCTCCGCCCAGTTCTCGCGATCCATCGTCCCCCAACCCTGTTCGAGGGTTTGGTCGGTGAACACGTAGCCCAAGATCTCCCTGACGGCGGACATCTCGTCCTCGAATCGCAAGATCGGATACTCGGCCACCAGAAGCTCGACCGCTCGCTCGGGCTCGCGATAAGCGAGCTCCCATCCGCGTCCCGTCGCGCGCAAGAATGACTGCAAGAGCTCGGGCGACTGGTCGAGCGTGTCGAGGGTGGCGTAGTACGGCATCGCATAGAGACGGATACCCTGGTCCCAGAGCCGCATCGTCTTTCGGTCGTCACCGAGTGGGGAGAGGGCCGTGACGTTCGTCGTCCAGCCGGTGATGACATCCACTTGCCCCGTCAGCAGCGGCATCATCGACGAGCCCACCACGACGAGCTCGAGATCCGCCGGATCGATCTCGTGTCGGGCCAAAAGCGCGTTTAGCAAGATGTTGCCTGTCGCGTTCGTGCCGACTTTCTTTCCGACCATGTCCTTCGGCGTCACGACCGGATTTGCGGGGAGCGAGAAGTAAGAGTAGGGGTGTTGCTGCACACTGACCCCAAAGCAGCGCACCGGTATCCCTTGAGAGACCGCCAGCATGAGCGACGGGCTCGATGACACCTGTCCGAGCTGGTAGCGGCCCGAGGCGACGATGCCGACCCCGTCGATGTGCGGACCTCCCGGGTGGATCTCTAGATGAATGCCTTCTTCTTCGAAGAAGCCCTGCCGTTTCGCGACGACCTCGCCGAGCTGGTTACCGCCGGCCAGCCAACCGAGCTGCATGTCGAGCACGGCCAAACCGTTCACGGATCGTCGGGAGGACAGGCAGGCTCCGAGGCCCATCGCCCCCGCCCCTACCGTAGCCAGAAAAGCTCGTCGATCGAATCTCGTCATCGAAGCGCTCGAAGGGCGTGAGGGTAACGCTTCCGACGAGACGAGGCAACTCGGGGCCTCCCGAACGGGGGCCTCGCAAGAGGGGCTTTTAGCGCCCGCCCAACACGGGTCGGGGGCTCGGGTTGATGGTTGGAAACCCGGCCTGAACGTCCTGGTGCCAGCGCGTGAGCGCATCGTTCATCGCTGCTGCCCGATCGGGGTCCGAGAGAGCCAGATCGTGAGACTCTCCCGGATCGGCGGCGAGGTCATAGAGCTCCACGTGGTCGTCTTCGAAGAATCGGATCAGCTTGAAATTCCCCCGTCGCATCGATGATGCGGGCGAGCCTCCTTGATTCCCGTAGTGCGGGTAGTGCCAGAAAAGTGCGCCGCGATCGCTCTCGGATCCTCGGAGCACGGACACCAAGCTCCGGCCGTCGGCATGTTGGCTAGGGCGCAATGGCAGGCCGGCCATCTCGAGCATCGTGGGGTAGAAGTCCATGCTGATCGTAGGCGTCTCGGCGATCGAGCCGGGTGCGGTGACCTGTGGCCAGCGAACCATCATGGGCTCTCTAACGCCTCCTTCATAGAGCCAACCCTTGCCGGCTCGATAAGGAAGGTTGGACGTCGGATGCCCTTCGGACGTGCTCAGCCCGCCGTTGTCGGACATGAAGATCACGACCGTGTTCTTCTCGATTCCCGCCGTCTCGAGCGCTGTGAGCACGGCACCGACCGCCTGGTCCATGGCCTCTACCATCCCCGCGTAGACGGCATGGTTTTGGACCCGGCGCACTCGGCGATCTCCCTCCTGCCCCCAGGAGTCCTCCGGGGCATCGCGCCTCCTGACGTCGTATTTCTCCTCCAAATCTGCACGTGCCATGAGCGGAGTATGGACCGAGTAGAACGAAAGGTAGGCGAGGAACGGTTCGTCGGCTTCAGCCGTCCGGAGGATGAACTCGCTCGTCTCGCGCGCCAGGCGAGCCGGCAAGTGCTCTCCCGGCGGCCCGTCGGTCAGTCGCGGATTTCCGTAGGGGGAGAAGTAGTGATTCCCACCGGAAGGTCCACCGCGCTCGAACCCGCCTTTGTTGATCTCGAAACCATGGTCTTCCGGATAGGAGCCTACCGGGCCCAAGTGCCATTTGCCTGCAAAGAAGGTGCGATAACCGGCTTCTCGGAACACCTCCGCGAGCGTGGTCTCGTCGTGGGGGAGGGCGTCGACGTAAGCCGCGGGCAGGAGCGGCTTGTCTAGCCACCGTGCACTCGTTGTGTCCGGCTGCGGGGCTCCGAACCAGTCTGTCGTATGCAGTCGCGCGGGGTGCTTTCCCGTCAGAATACTCGCGCGCGTCGGGCTGCAGACGGGGGACGCGGCGTAGGCGTGCGTGAACCGCATTCCGGAAGCCGCGAGACTATCCAAGTGGGGTGTTTCGTAGAACGTCCCCGGGTTGAACGCGCCTACGTCCATGACCCCCAAATCGTCGGCGAGAATGAACAGGAAGTTCACCCGTGGTCGTTCGGACGTGCAACCGGCCAGCGTGAGGAGCAGCGTCGCCGCGAGAACGATGCGCCGGTCCGCCGTCACGTGACTTCGATTCAGCGGTACCGGAACCTTAGTTGCGGGGCTTGCTTCGCGTACCGCTACCGCCTTTGGTCGGTCGGCCTCGCGATCCGCCGCTCGTGGTGCCGGTGGTTCCCGTGGCTCCCGGTCCTGGGCGTCCTTGCGGGCCACGCGCCACCGGACCGCCCGAGCGCCCGCCGCCTCTGCCGATTCCCGATGGCGTGGGGCAATAACCGCCACCACCGCTGCCGCCGCCGATACCGCCGAGCCCACGACCCCCGCGACCGCCTCCTCCGACATCTGAAGGACCACCGCCGCTTCCGCCGCGTCGTCCCTGGCCCCTACCGCCGAGCCAGCCGCTATCGGAGAGTGAAAGACCGTCGAGGCTGTCGGGCGCTCCGAGCATCGGAGCGGAGACGGAGATTGGAACGAGGGAGCTCATGGCTACCGTTTGGCTACGCAAGCTCGCGAGCTTGGAGCCCTCCGATTCTCGAGTGTCGTCGGGGCCGTCCTCGGGTGTCGGCTGTGGCGGCGCGTTCGGTTTCTTGCGCTCCGGAACGTTGCCCACCGGCAGGCGCTCACGCTGTAAATCTCGAGGAAGCTCCGAGACCGATGTCAAAACGTCGGACGGGGCATCGAGCTCCGCCGCGCCACCGACTCCGGATGTCGCCTTGGATCGCAAAGCGTCCGGGGCCAAAAAGAGAGTGGCGACGAAAAAGATGAGGGCCTGGATGGCCACGCCGGCGGGGATGAGATTCGTCATTCTCAGACGTTGCATTTATGTCGTTCTCCCGTGGCGGCGGGTAAGCTCAAGTTACTACAGCCACTATGGCGGGAGCAAGTCGGTGGGGGCGATTTGGAGAACGTTGTTCACGACCGAAAGGTCACACAACGTGCCGCGGCCCGATTCCGTGAAATACGCGCGGGGAGTGCCGCCGACCATGCCGAATCGGACTTGATAAAGCCTGCCGGTGTCGAGAAAACTCCCTTGGACGACCCACCCGTCGAACAGCAGGTTGGTCGGGACCCACCACAGCGCGTTTTGGCTCGATTCGAACCGGACGAGCTCGTTATCCGAGTCGTAGACGTCCGAGGTTTGAAACCCCGAGGCTTGGTCCGTGAACACCGCGAGCGTGGTTCCCACGGGCACGGACACGGACGCGGTGGGGGTAGCCGTTGTCGATTGGGAGTCGCCACATCCGAGCGTGCCGATGAGTCCGATGAGTCCGGCATAAAACAGCGTCAGCCCCGCGTGTCGAGCCATGAGCCCACATTAGCACGGGCCTCCCCGGACACCCTCAGAGCCGATGATAAGCTCCGGACATGTTCGGCTACGAGATCGGCACAGCGCCATCCACCTTCGATGCTACCGGCGTGTTTATCCGCTTAGTCGATGGGCTCGCGTTTCGCTATCACTGGGCGACGCACGAGCTACGCCCCGACGATCTCGCCTTTCAACCCGGTCCGGAGAGCATGACCCTCCTCGATCTTCTCCGTCACGTGTTGCACTTGGCGTTCATGGTCGAGCAGACGGTCATGAATCTCCCGAAGCGAAAACGGGTCGAGACCGAGGATGCTGTCGAGCTTCGCGCCGCAACGCTGGCCACGTTGTCTGATGTACGGGACCGTCTGGTGACTCTGACCGACGAGGAGCTGGCCGGCCATCAGGTCCTTCGCCGCAGCGGCGAGCTCTATCCGGTGTGGAACATTTTGAACGGACCGCTCGCCGACGCGCTGACCCACGTGGGGCAGATCATTTCGTGGCGTCGACTGAGCGGCAACCCCTCGCCACCGGTCGACGTGTTCGGAGGCATTCCTCCCGAGCCGAGCGCGCACGCCTGATGCGGCGTCGCCAATTCCTACGCTCCAGCGCGGCGCTGCCCGCGTTGGCCGCTCCGTTGGCCCCGGGCCGGATCCGTGGACGGGT
>JAJCXL010000393.1 GCA_029263435.1 Acidobacteriota bacterium
TGGAGCTCGACCGCGCCGATATGAGCGAGTACGTAGGCGGTACCGACCGTGGGGTGGCCGGCGAACGGAAGCTCCACGCCTGGCGTGAAAATGCGAAGCCGACGCGTATGAGACGGATCGTCCGGCGGCTGAACGAATACCGCTTCCGAGAGGTTGAGCTCTCGAGCGACGGACTGCATGGTAGTGGTGGCCAAGCCGGACGCGTCTGGAAAGACCGCGAGCTGGTTGCCTCCGAAGATCTCGGTCGTGAAAACATCCGCGGTCAAGAAGCGATAACGCATCGATGGACTCCTTCTAGCTCGCATCGTGCGTCGCAACCGTAGGCCGAGGCAATTGTCAGCAGGCAAATCGAATCGTCGCTGTTAGAGTAGCGACTGCCGATGCGCGCCTCATGGTTGGACACCGCCGTTCTCGGAACCTACATCCTCGTGATGTTAATACTTGGCTACCGGGGCTTCCGGCGGAGCCGCAACTCGACGGACTACCTCGTGGCGGGACGTCGCCTGGGCTACGGCATGTACATCGCTTGCCTCTCCGCGGTTGCTCTCGGCGGAGCGGCGACGGTCGGGAGTGCCTCATTGGGTTATCGCCACGGTATCTCCGGCATTTGGCTCGTGACCTGGATCGGTCTCGGGATCGTCGCTCTCGGTCTTCTCCTCGGCACCAAGCTCTCGAATCTCGGAATCTTGAGCGTCAGCGAGATGCTGGAGCTTCGTTTCGACGGTCGAGCGAGGATCGTCAGCGCAGTCATCACCGTGATCTACACGCTCATGGTCTCGGTCACGCAAGTGATCGCGATGGGAAGCATCTTGGGGCCGATGCTCTCTTGGTCCCCCGCGCAGGGCATGGTTGTTGGAGGCGGCATCGTGCTCGTCTATACCTTCCTCGGCGGGATGTGGTCGGTCTCTTATACGGACCTCATTCAGTTCGGATTCATGAGTGCCGGGGTGTTCTTGCTCATGTTACCCATCGGGATCTCGTCGAGCGGCGGGCTCGATGTCTTGTTCGCCGAGGTACCGGAGGCGCATCTTCGTCTCGACACCATCGGCTTCGATACGATCCTGTTGTTCTTTCTACTCTTTTTTCTCGGTCTTCTGATCGGCCAGGACATTTGGCAGCGAGTGTTCACGGCGAAGAGCTCGCGCGTGGCTCGGCGAGGCACCGTCATCGCGGGTCTCTACTGCATTGCCTATGCTTTCGCGACGACGTTGATCGGCATGATCGCTTTGACGCATTTTCCCGCTCTCGAAGATCCTCAAACGGCGTTCGCGCGCGTTGCCGTAGAAATGCTTCCGGCCGGCGTGAGCGGAATCGTGCTCGCTGGAAGCGTCTCGGCTCTGATGTCCACCGCGAGCGGGACGCTGCTCGCTTCCTCCACGGTGCTTTCGAGCGATGTCTACCGACGCTTCTTCGCGCCGGAGATCGATGACCCGAGCTTCTTGCGAATTTCGAGGGCGCTCACCGGAGTGCTGGGTCTTTGCGTGATCGTGGTCGCGCTGTTCGTGGGCGACGTGATTCTCGCGCTGGACATCGCTTATACCTTCTTGTCGGGGGCTATCTTCGTCCCAGTGATGGCAGCGTTGTTCTGGCGTCGGGCGACGGCGACCGCGACGCTCGCCTCGATGTGCGCGAGTACCGTCGTCGCGGCGGTGGCCATGCTGGTGTGGGGGGCCGGCGCGTCGCCACCCATCCTCCTCGGCCTGGTCACGAGCGTCACCGTCCTCGTGACGGTGAGTCTGATGACCCCCGCTCCCGCGCCCGACGTGCTGAGGGCGTGGAAGCAGAGGTTGGAGGGACACTAGGTCGTGTCGGATGGAGGAGTTTCCCGCTTCAACTCTTTCGGCAGACGAAGGGTGAACGTCGTGCCACGTCCCACGACGCTTTCGACTCGAATATCGCCGCGATGCTTGTGGGCGATGTTTCGCGCGATCACGAGTCCCGCTCCCATCTTCACCCGCGAGCCCTTCGCACGAAAGTCGAACTCGAAGAGGCGTTCGAGCTTGTCTTTAGGAATGCCTGGTCCGTCATCCGTGATCGCGATCGTGATGAAGGCGCCGTCCTCGGTGATGGTCAGATCGATGTGCCCGGCGCCGTCGATGGCCTCGGCCGCATTCGTCAGAAGCGTTAGAAAGAGCTGATTCAGCTCTGCCGGATAGCAGTCGATCTCGGGTACGTCGCCGTAGCTCTTCCTCACGTCCACGCGCCCCGTTAGCTCGCCACTAAGAAGATCCAATGCGCTGTCGATCCCGACCCGGATATCGGTGCGTTGGAACTCCGCTTCGTCGAGTCGAGCGAAATTCTTCAAGCTCCGCCCGAGAGTCGCCACCCGTGAGGCCGCGGCCGCCATCATGTTCGTGTCGCTCTCGAGAATCCGGAACGCCTCTTGGAACTTGGCGTTTTGTCGGAGCGCTTCGATGCTTTCGCTCGACTCCGTCAACGTCCGGATCTTCTCGATGCACTTCGCCGTGACGACGGAGGCGCTCCTCAGGGCTCCGGTCGGAGTGTTCAGCTCGTGCGCAATGCCGGCGACGAGCTTTCCGAGCGCGGCCATCTTCTCCGCGTGGACGAGCTGTGCCTGCGCTCCGCCAAGCTCCGCGAGCAAGTTCTCGAGCTGTAAATTCTTGTTCTCGAGCTCGACATTGGCGAGCTGAGCGAGCTTCATTTCTTGGTCCGCTTTGTCGATCGCATATCGAGTCTGGAGATTCTTCAGCTTGGTCCGTTGTTCGTCGGAAAAGACCTCTTCTTTGATGCGTTGAAACTCGCGGTAGTGTTCTAACGCGCGCGCCGGATCTCCGTTTTGCTCATGAAGCTCCGAGAGCGCTAGGTGGGTTTGGTACGTCCTCGACTTGGAGCGGATCGCTTTCGCGAGCGCTAAGGAGCGATTCAGGGCGTCGTCGGCCGCCAAGAGATCGTCTTTTCGCAGATACACTCGGCCCAAATGGATCAAGCTGGTGCACTGGGCCTGCCGTTGGCCAATGGCCTCCCGGATCCCGAGCGCTTCGAGATGATAGGCGAGCGCTTGGTCGAGCTCACCGAGTCGTCCGTAAGTGTTGCCCAAGTCATTCAGCGATCGCGCTTCACCCATTCGGTTGCCTTCCGCCTTGAAGATAGCGAGGCTTCGATGCAGCGCGGGTCGGGCCTGGTCATAGTTCCCGGTGGCGTGATAGGTCGCGGCCAAGTGAACGAGTCCTCGCGCGGAGAGCCAGCCCTTGCCGATCTCGTCAGCCACGGCAACGACGTCTTGGCAGTAGGCGGCGGATTGATCGTAGTCACCGACGTCGTGGTATAGCGTTGCGAGCGCGAGCAGGGTCAACCCCTCCCAGAAGCGATTGTGAGTCTCGCGAAAAAACTCGAGGCATTCCAAGTTGTTCGCGAGGGATTCGTCATAGGTCCCCTGGTCTTTCTGGACCCCCAGCATGGGCACGAGCGCTTTCATGGCGCCTTCGCGATCTTGGATCTCCTTGAAGATATGGCGGGCTTCGTCGAGGTGCTGTGTCGACTTCGAGAGCTCACCCACGAACCAGTGGCCGAACCCGAGAAATACCAGGCCATAGGCCTCACCTCGGCGGTAGGAAAGACGTTTCGAACGGATATAGGCCCGTCGAGACAAGTCGATCAAGAGCTGAGGGTTCTCCCCGGAGATCAGATCTTCGGCGCGCTGGAGCAGACTGAATACGGTCTCCGGACTGTCGTCCAAGGAACCGTCACGCGCGTGGGCCATCGTCGCGTTATAGACCGACCTTGGTGGGAAAACAACCGCGGAGGGTGTCGAGCGGCGGCTCGGCGGTCGACGCGCCGTCCCTAACGTGCTGCTAGGACGCGATCGCTTGCGAAAGCTTGCGGCGCAAGGCGTGCCAGTGGAGGGACAGTCCAACCAGCACCGAAGCCGTCGTCCAGTACTTGCGCTCGGTCTCATCGAAGCTGGCATCCGAGACGTCTGAGTACACGATGAGGGCGCCGAACGGGACGCCTTCGCATCCCAGGGGCGCGACCAGAAGAGACGCAATGCCTCCGGCTGCTGCGGTCGGCTTACCGAAGAACACCTCTGCAACGACGTCCTCGACGACCGTGACCTGAAGGGCGCGCTCGCAGAGCAGGCTCGCGACGCTTCCGACGCCCGCGGAGGTCGAGGCGTTGAGGGGATCGGTCCCCCCGGGGAGGGTCTCCCACTCGTCCATCACCTTCTCGCCCGGCCTGAACAGAAGAAGCGATCCGCGTTTTCGCTGAGCGCCCTTGAGTAGGCGTTCGGTCACGCCTTTGGGAAGAGCCCGTTCGTTGTGGTCGGCCAACATCGGAGCGAGCTCCGACAGCGCGTCCATCATTTCTTCGCGCCGGGCGGATAGTTGCTCGAGGCTCTTGAGCGAGTCCAGCCGCTCTGCGAGCATCATGTTCGTGTTGACGGACTCGGAGAGAAGAGACGCTTGATCCACGACTTGGCGGTCGTGCCCGTCGGCCTGTTGCTCCTCGCGATAGCCGTCCCAATCGAAGCGCTTGTCGAACGTGGGGGTGGCTTCGTCCTGAGTCTCTGCAGCGGCGGCTCGAGCCTGCGCTTGTTGCAGGGCTTGATCCACGGTCTGACTCAGCTGGGTCAGGTCCTTGAGCGGTTTGCCGGCTTTCGCGTAGGTGTAGGCGATGGCACCTTTCAACACGGCGGCGAAGGTCTCGATGACACCATCGCCCGTCGTCGCCACGGCTTCGAAGGCGGGGAGCCCACGCGTGTTGAGCTCACTCTGGAGCTCGGCGACAGGGAGGGCGTCGGGCAAGTCTCGTTTGTTCCACTGAAGAATCGTGGGCGTCTTATCAGGATCGAGCGAGTTGATCGTGAGATTCTCGCGGAGATTCTTCATCGCCCACTCGTTATTCTCCGTAGCATTCGGACCCGAATCGGCGACGAGAACGACACCGTCCGCGCCCCCGAGCACCTGGCGACGAGTGAGCTCGTAGTGGAGTTGTCCGGGGACGGTGTAGAGCTTCACTTTCACCGACAGACCCGCGACCTGGCCCAAGTCCATGGGTAGCAAGTCGAAGAACAACGTGCGGTCGTTCGTGGTCGCGATCGAAACGAGCCCCTGGCGGCCCTCCGGATCGGTGAGCCGATGAAGGGTCTGGAGGTTGGTCGTTTTACCTCCCATGGCGCACCCGTAATAGACGACCTTGATGGTGACCGTCTTGTGGACCGCGTCGAATACCGCCATGGTGCTCCTCCTCGATGGTGCGCCTCGCGCCCGTCGCTCTCACGCATGCAGGTCTTCGTCGTCGGCCCGGGGACGACACCCTGCAGAGATAGCCTTCCTTCGCCTTATCGGCCACTCTCGAGCGAAACTGTAGGCCCGGCGGGGCCGAGAAGCCATGAATCGGCCTCTCGAGCAAGCGTGTTGTCCCGGCGGAAAGGCTATCCTCGGCCGTCATCCCGTTCGATTTATGACACACTTGCCTGCGAAATAGTGCCTGCTTTGGAGACGATGGATTGAAACTGACAGTTCACCCGGAGCACCTCCGCACCTATCGCGACGTGGTCGCGGTCCTCATCAAATATGGTGGCTCGGACTTCGTCCGTAGCGTCGGCCTGGACGCCCATTTGGGCGAAGCGGGTGAGACCTCCAAAGTTCGAGCCAACGCGGACGAGTTAGCCTCTGATCTCGAGAAAATGGGACCTACGTTCATCAAATTGGGCCAGTTGTTCTCGACCCGATTCGACATCGTGCCCCACGTGTATGCGCGTGCTCTCAGCAGGCTCCAAGATCGAGTCGCGCCGTTTCCGACCGAAGAAGCTGAAGTCATCGTCGCGGATGAGCTGGGACGGCCGGTGTCCGAGATCTTTCAGACCTTCGATGCGCCTATGGCTGCCGCGTCGATCGGACAAGTGCACCGAGCAACCCTTCTCGATGGTCGGGTCGTCGCAGTCAAGGTACAGCGCCCGGACGTGTCGCGTCATGTGAGCAAGGAGCTCGATAGCTTGTCGAACATGGCGGAGCTTCTGGAGGAACATACGGAGTTTGGTCGGCGATTTCAGCTAGGGCGAATCTTGTCGGAGTTTTCGAGAGCGATCCGTCGCGAGCTGGACTATCGCATCGAGGCGCGCAATCAGTCGCTTCTGGCGGGTTACATGAGTGCGTTTCCTCACATCATCGTGCCCCGTCCGGTCAAGGAGCTCACGACCGCGAAAGTGCTCACGATGGATTTCATCGACGGCGCCAAGCTCGAAGCGATGGCCGAGCTGGAGCTTTCGGAGCTCGAGTTGAAAGGGCTCGCGGATGAGGTCTTTTCGGCTTACTTGCAACAAATTCTCGTCGATGGCTTTTTTCATGCCGACCCCCACCCCGGAAACGTGCTCGTCACCGCGGATGGCAGAGTCGCGCTGATCGATCTTGGAATGGTCGGCCGACTGACGAACGACGTCCAAGAGCGCGTGCTTCAGCTTTTGCTCGCGATCGCGGACGGTAAAGGTGACTTGGGCGCGTCCGTCGCCCTCAGTCTCGGCCGACCCGGAGAGAACTTTGATGAGGAAGGGTTCCGGAGAGACGTCAGTGAAGTCGTTTCCATGCAGCACGGCCTGAGCGTCGAGGAAATGGAAGTCGGCGCGCTGGTCTTGGAGATCACTCGCCTATGTGCGCAGCACGGCGTTCAAGTACCTTCGGAGTTGATGCTGCTCGGCAAGACCCTTTTGAACCTCGACCAAGTCGGCCGCGCGCTCTTTCCCGGG
>JAJCXL010000394.1 GCA_029263435.1 Acidobacteriota bacterium
GTCGACCTCCACGAGCGCTGAGAAGCCCCATTCGCCGATCGTGCCACCATCGGCGAGGTTCGAGGAAAGAACGGTAACGGTCACCTCTTGGGCTTCGTTCGGGGCGCCCGACGTGGACACCGCCACCAGCGCCATCAGTACCAGGGTGAACGCGCAAAGACGTGTCGATGAGATCAACTCGATGCCTCCCAGATAGCGTCGGGTGCACTCCGATGCGCCAGACGACATAAGTATAGACCTCCGTGCCGCGCCGAAACATTGACGGAGAGTCGGGCAGCCGGAAGCCGCGCTAGAACTTGAGCTGGCTTGCTATGTGAAAGCGTGTTCCGCCATCTAGGTTCCAGCCGACGTCGAGTCTCAGGCCGATGAAGGCCGCGCGAAAGAACGTTCCGACGCCGACGGCGTGCTCGAACGTCGCGTCGCTCAACGCGACGCGGTCATCATAAGCCGTGCCCGCGTCGTAGAAGAGGTGCACTCCGGCGCGACCGAAGGACAGCGGGGATGTGAACGGGAGCCGGAGCTCAATCGAGCCGAGCGCTCGGTTGTCTCCAATGAAGGCACCCGGCTTCAAGCCCCGCATCGTCTCGCCGCCGCCCAATAACGGCTGCTCGTAGCCCGGCATGGGGCCCGACGACACGTTCCACAAAAACTGCGACGCGAGAAGGGCCTGGCCCCACAATCGCTTGTAGCCGCGAACGTCGAAGGTGTATTGATTCAGGTCCTCTCGCGAGCTGCCACCGTGAAACAGCAACCGTCTCGCGGAGAACCCGAGATAGGCGGCATTCCCCGGGATCGTCGGGTCGATGCGCGTGTCGAAGACCACGCCTCCCCGGATCTCCGAGAAGCGCTCTTCGGCCGCGTCGAAATCGACATCGGACCACCGCCCGCCGAGCTCGAATGCCAGCTTGCGATGGCGCGCGAGATAGCGCCCACCCACCGTGAAGCGATTGTCCGGGAGATCGAAGTGCGGGTTCACTCGACGGTTGCGCGAGAGGTCGAAGCGAAACCCGCCCGCTCTTCCTTCGACCGCGATCTGACGCTTGCCCCCGAAGCTCATAGGAAAGCCCAGCTGGCCGTCGTCACCGAAGAGATCGACCACTGCGACCCGTGCACCCACGGTGATGCCGTACTCGTCCGACACGTCGAAGATCGGCCCGACCATGAACCGGCTCGAAGCCGCGCGCTTCTCCCTCACCAGCAAGACGACGACCACGTCGCTGTCGGGGGCGAGCCCCCGTCGGCGGAGTCGAACCTCCGCCGTCTCGAAGCGACCGCTCTCGACCAGGCGCTCTTCCACCGCGAGCTTGGCATCGGGCGCGAGAACGTCGCCTATCGAGAGGCCTGAGATCTCGATGACTTCGACGTCGGGGATCGAGTGGTTCCCGTGGACGCGGATCGAATCGACGCGGGGGTCTTGCATCAGCCACGCGCTCGTAAGCGCGAGGGCGAGGACGGTGTTCATCGTTGTCGGTTCTTCTTCGGCTTTTCGGGGGCGTCCGGACCACGACCGCGAGGTGGAAACCTATAGGTCGCACCGGTCTCGGCCTTGGCGTAGTCGTAAAAAGTCGAGTCGAAGCGGACCGATAAATCCCCCACCGCGGTGACGACCTTGCCGAACGCCTCGATGGATAGTGGGAGCCAGATCTCATCGAAGGCCTTGGTCATCTCGATAGTGGCTTCGACGGTATCGAGTTGAACCAGCCACTTCGCGGGAAGGAAGTCGAAGCCGTAATTGTCGAGGGTCATCCGAACGATCTGATGCTCGGCAGGATCGATGAGCATCGTGACGAGAAAGACTTTGTTCAGAGCCTCCTCGATAGCGTCTTCCTCTTCGCTATCCTCTGCACCCTCTTCATCGTCGTCGTCGTTGAACAGCTTCTCCGGGTAGTACTCGACCACGACGACATCGCGCCCCTTGAACGTCTCGCTGCCGACGACCAAGTAGTTCCCGGGCTCGAACTCGAAGCCGAAGAACGCGTCGCGCTTGGGCCCTTCGCCGAGGTCGAGCTCGCGCTGTCTTTTCTCCTCGCGCTTTTTCTCACGCTCGATCCAGGCGTCCTCGGCTTTCTCGCTTTCCTCCGGCGACAACGACACGCCGTCGACCGAGCGGGGGCTCCGCACCAGATAGCCCTCTTTGACGAACCAGAGAAACTCGCGTCGAAACCCGTGCAAGGGCACGCTATCGATCGAGCCTTCGATACTGAGCTCGGCTCTTTCGTTCGTGAAGTAGTTGTAGAAGTTGTCCCAGTTCACGTCTCGACGTTCGAGGACTTTCTCCATGAACGCGTCGATGTCTCCGATGTCCCCAATGCTGCTATCGACGGGGGACTGCGCCAACAGCACCCACAAGCTCAACCAAAGTGCTTTCATGACGTTTCGTCCTCGTAGAGATAGCGCTTCTCTTCCCGGTAGTAGTCATCGAAGCCGACATCCGCTTTGAGCTCGCTGAACGAAACGCGCGGCTCCACCGTGGTGCCGGCCTTCAGCGCCTCGAGCGCTTGCTTCATCGCTCCGATGCTCGCACCCAAAAGGGCGAACGGGTGGGCGACCAACTTGAACCCGATCGCCTCGAGCTCCGTGTCGGAGAGAAGCGGCGACTCGCCGTCTTCGAGCATGTTCGCAAGATGGTGGCCAGGAACGCGCTCACAAATCGTCTCCATCTGCTGACGCGACTCCGGAGCTTCGACGAATAGCATGTCGGCGCCCAGAGCGGAGAACGCTTCCGCCCGCCACAGGGCCTCTTCGAGACCATGTCCCGCGAGCGCATCCGTGCGAGCGAGCACGAGAATATCGGCACCTTCGTCGCGAGCGTCCACCGCAGCGCGGATCCTGGTGGTCGCCTCGCCCCGTGACACCACGGACTTCCCATGCGTATGACCACAGCGCTTCGGCCACTCTTGATCTTCGACCATCACCGCGGCGAAGCCCGCCTCCGCGTAGCCTCTTACGGTCCGCTTTACATTGACGGCGTTGCCGTAGCCGGTGTCACCGTCACCGATGATGGGGATCGTCGTCGCCCGACAGATGGAGCGTCCCTGCTCTAGCATCTCGCCGTAAGAGATGAGCCCCGCGTCGGGTAGTCCGAGCCGGACGGCCGAGACCGCGAAGCCACTCATGAACGAGAGAGGGAATCCGGCGCGCTCGATGAGCTTCGTCGACAAGGCGTCGTAGCAGCACGGAAACGACAAGATACCAGGGGCGTTTAATAAGGTACGTAGCTCGTCCGTCGCGGTCATGATTGTTTTCGTTTCTCGAACAACACCGTGAAGGGCCATCCCCACAAAGAAGCCTGGCTCGAGGGCGCGAACATGGTTTTCGAGAGCTTCGAGCCAGCCACTACCAAACTACCGTAAAAAATCATTCCGAACAGAATCACGCTGATAGCGGCGAAAGTTTGCGCCCCGGACAACACGCCGTCATCCGCCGAGAGAGCCAGCACGTCCCAAAGAAAGTGCATGAGCGTCGCGGTCAGCGCGCACACGAAAAGCTTGTGCTTCCAGCGCGAGATACCGGCCCGTCTCAGGCCGACGGCAAAACCCACGATCCCGCCCATGATCAGATGCCCGAGCAAGCGGACCAGCTCGACCGGGAGGAGATAGGCCGGAGGCTCGGGCAAGAGGCTGATCGTGTAATAGGACTCCTCGAGCGCCATCCCCAGACCTACGGTGGAGCCGTAGACGATGCCGTCCATCGGGTCGTTGAAGTGCGTCCCCAACACGAAGGCCAGCAGAAACACCAGGACGAGGCGCGCGAGCTCTTCATGCACCGCCGCAAGCGCGGCCAAGACGGTTCTCGACTCGATGTGAGCCATGGACTCCAGCTCGATCGCCCCCACGAGCCGCATCCCAAGAGCACCCAGGACAGCCGCGAGCACGAGCGCGTACCAAGGCTCGCGATCGTAGAGGTCGTAACGGTAGACGAGAA
>JAJCXL010000395.1 GCA_029263435.1 Acidobacteriota bacterium
CGTCGAGTCGGTCACGGGAAGTCCCTCACGAAGACTCGCCTCGACGAAGCGCCAACCCGCGTGGGTGGGGACTCCGTCCAACGCTTTTCTTGTCGGTGAGAGAGAACGGATGCCGTCGGCCGTCCGTTCGACGTGGACGCCGGGGAGCGAGAGTGAGGCTGGTGTCGGCTCGAAACCAGGAGCCCCCAATCGTCGATACCACCTCAAGTCGACGACGAGGCCGGTCGCACGGAGCCCGTACCATGAGCGTTCGTCTCCAATGATGTGTCCGGAAACGAAGAACTCGCGCTCATGAACGAGGCCTTCGAGCGCCGCGTGAAAATCTCGGTTTCCCTGCGGCCCGGTCCTCCACCGCTCGCTGATCACATACCCGTAGCTCTGAATGAAGCAGTAGGCGTACTCTTCTGCCGATGCGCGAGACAGAATTTCGTCGACCGAGGTGCCCTCGAGGATCTCGCCGCGATAGCCGTAGCGAGACCACGAGATCGTCAAGTCACGATACTTCGCTGCGACCGCCCGGTCGCCAATGGCATCCGAGTTGTCGAGGAGGCCGAAAACGAGATCCGCGCGGGTCAATTCGATTCCTCTCCCGCGCTCGTCTCCAGCTCCCCCTGAAGGAGCAAATTCCCGTCCGCCCAGTGCCAGCTTGCCGAGCGGAGTGACGGTGCCTCGTTCCATTCTTCGTTGAACCGCTCGACCGCGCGCACCCCTCCCAAGATCATCGGGGAAATCGTCAGTACGAGCTGATCGGCGAGTCTTTGTGACAACACCCTAGAGATGACGCGTGCACCCCCTTCAACCATGACGGACCGAAAATCGAGCTCGACCAGCTCGCGGAACAAGGAGCGAAGGTCCACCATTCCTTCGTCATTGGCGGGCACTCTCAGCACGGTGACGCCCAAGCTCTCGAGCTCCGCGCACCGCTTCTCGCTCGCACTGGAGAGCGTCGCGACGATCGGCTTGTGGGAGCAGGACTCGACGAGACGAGAGTGGAGCGGTAAACGCAGGTGCGAGTCCACGACGATTGGCTGCGGGTCCGCGCCGTCGGCGAAGCGGACGGTGAGACGAGGATCGTCCACCAGCACCGTGTTGATGCCGATGAGGATCCCGTCGTGCGCGGCCCGAAGCTCGTGAGTCACGACCCGCGCGCAGTCGTTGCTGATCGTCGTGCCGACGCCCGCGGTCGCGGAGATACATCCGTCGAGGCTTTGCGCGTAGGAGAGCGTGACATAGGGGCGATGCGGGTTCCGCGCGGAGGCGCTGTCGATGCACTCGAGGGTTCTCTCGCGAATGGAACGCTCAGTCTCAGTGTGAGACGGCAGCTCGTGCACTCTCAGGTTCATGCTCGTTCACGCAAAATGATTCATTTTCGAACGTTTGGTTCGGAGGTAGCCGCCGTTGTGCCGGCCGGGCTCGATCCGAATCGGGACCCGGCGGCTGACTCTCACGCCGTGCGTCTCGAGCGCCTCGATCTTGCGAGGGTTGTTCGTCATCAAGCACACCGATCGCACTTCGAGTGCCGCCAATACCGTCGCCGCGACTTCATAGGTTCTCGAGTCGACCGGAAAGCCAAGTCGTTCATTGGCCTCCACCGTGTCCAGTCCGGTGTCCTGGAGCGCGTAAGCTTCAATCTTGTTGAAGAACCCGATCCCCCGCCCTTCCTGACGCAGGTAGATCAAAACGCCCAATCCCGTCGTGCCGAGCTGCTCCATCGCGGATAACAGTTGCTCTCGGCAGTCGCAGCGCATGGACTGGAGGACCTCGCTGGTCAAGCATTCGGAGTGCACTCGAACCGGGACGTCCTCGCTACCGGACACGTTGCCCGCCAGGACGACGGCGTGCTCACGACCCTCAGAGTCTCGAATCGCACGGATCTCGAACTCGCCGAACTCGGTGGGAAAGACAGCCGGCGACGACAGAGTAATGGTGACCGTCGTCCCTTTGTCGCTCGACGCGTACGTCGGCAGCGACACTACGTTCCCAGTCTCGTCCATAGAGTCCTCGGCGAGCGGATTTTTCTAGAACTTTTTTTCTGGGGGGGGTAAACATGAAGATACGACAGTTTTCGGGTGTGGGTCAAGCAGGAGTCGCTAATCGAAAGCGAGAGCGCCGGGACGCTCAGATCACAGCAGAGCCTTCAAGCTCTCATCGCCGCGACGAGAGATCTCGGGATCGTCGACCCGTCGGGCCAGGCGAAAGAACGAGTACGGATACTTGAACTTGTGACCGTAGCTCCAGTTCGAGCGTCCTTTGAGGCTCTGTCGCCAGTAGTCATCGGTGAGCACGCCGTGTCGCGCGGGGCTTCGAGGGGAAGACCCGGATCCCGGGAGGATGATTCGGGTCGCGATCGTCGCGTGGACGAGATAGGCGGTATGGCCGCGACGAGCGAGCTCGTGCTCCCCCAGTCGCGAAAGCTCGGTGAGTGCGTCGGCATGGGTGAGCACGTGACCCACGACCCCCGCGTGGGCGCCACGAAAAATAGTCTCGACCTCGAGCAGACAGCTGAGCGCGTGCTTCGCCAGGCAGAGCGGATCGCTCCATTCCGGCGGCGCCTCGCCAGGGTTCGCCATCAAAGCTTCGATCTCGGAGTCGCTCCAACCCGGAAAATTGCTACCTGGACCATCCTCGTCATAGCTATGGATGAGCGCGAGGATGCCGTCTACCACCGGGCGGGTGCACAATGACGGCTCGTCCCGGAGCGCCTTGAGAGCCAGGGTGGCGAAAATGACGTTGTGGCCGATCGCTCGCAGCTGACCGATGTTCCTCGCGAGGGAGGTCGTAAGCTCATTCGCGAGCGCGGGGTCCGAAGAGCTCTTCGGTAGCTTCTCGAAATAAGGCGCGAAGGTGCGGATCAGCTCGTCGACTTGCGCTCGATGGGCGCGAGCGACCAAGCCTCGGAGCTGGTTCTCATGGGAAAAATAGTAGGCGGCCAGTACCGCGGCTCCCCAGTGCCCGTGATTCGGGTCGGTCTTCGACGCTCGACTCAGAGCGGTCAGGCCGTGCTCGAGATAGATACGATCCAATGGCAACCTCCTCGTAGTTCGCCGCGCGCTCTCTTTGACAAGAATTCCAGGAGCTCCCCATAATTGAATGTTGCCATGAAATCCGGCGCGCGTCTCGGCTTCATTGGAAGCCCAGCCGCCGTATCGTGATCGACCCGGCAAAGGCTCGCCTTACGATGAACCGAAATCAACCGACCCACGTCTCGATGAGAGCGGTGAAACCTTGCCACTGACTCATGCGCAGATGCGGAGCCTTGCCGAGCAAGAAGGCCTTTCGTCTTTCTACCTCCTCGATCTGGACGCGCTCGAGCAAAACTACCGCCGCCTCCGGGACGCTTTCGTCGATACTTACGCGAGCACCCAGCTCGCCTACTCGTTCAAAACCAACTACACGCCTGCCATTTGCTCTGCTTTGAAGCAGCTGGGGTGTTGGGCCGAAGTCGTCTCGGAGTTGGAGTACGACATCGCGACCAAAACGGTAGGATTCGACGCGGCCTCGACGCTCGTCAACGGTCCGGTCCACGAGCCGAGCTTCGTGCGCAGGGTCTTGCTCGATGGAGCGTTGTTCAACCTCGACGCTTGGTACTTGCTCGACGTCGCCGCGCAAGTGTGCCGAGACTATCCACAGCGGGAGTTCCGGGTTGGCGTTCGACTGACGTTTCCCATCGAGGAAGGGGGCTTCTCGCGCTTCGGGATCGAGAGCTCGCCGGAGAACCTCGACCGACTGGCTGCCTGGCAGCAGGCGCTGGGAAACTGCCGCATCGCGGGCTTTCACAGCCACTATTCCAACTCTTCACGAAGCTTGACGTCTTTTCGATCGCGGGTCGAAGGGTTGCTAAGCGCGAGCGCGGCGTTCTTCGGCCCGGACCGTCCCGAGCTCATCAACATAGGAGGCGGGTTTCTGGGTGAGATGCCGGCGAGCCTCGCTCATCAATACGGCGAAACGCCACCAACCTTTGAAGACTACGCCGCACAAGTCGCGGATGCGGTGAGAAGAGCCTATCCGGACGCCGGTGGGCCGATGTTGCTCGCGGAGCCGGGCACGGCCATCGTTGCCAACACCATGGTATTCGTGTGCCGCGTTCTCGAGGTCAAGAACCTCGGAGGTCGGCGCTTGGCTCTCATCGACGGAAGCAAGAACAACGTCAAGTTCAAGAAGCAAGGGGAGACGCTCCCTATCGAGATCGTTCGTGAGCCGGACGCGTCGACGAGGTCGAGCCCCGCTGATGAAGCGCCCACTTTCGATGTCGTCGGCAACACTTGCATCGAAAAAGACGTGCTGTGCTCATCGGTTCCCGGAACGATCGCCTCCGGGGACTACATTGTTTTTCAATATGCGGGCGGGTACTCTCATGTGCTCAAGCAGCCGTTCATTCATCCCTGCCAACCCATCTACGCCACCCAAAAGGGTACGACCCGCCTCGTGAAGCGCAAAGAAACCGTCGAAGACATCTTGGCGACCTATCTGTAGTGGGCGGGCAAGCTCCAAGCGCAACCGACACTCGCGACGGCTCGACGCGCTCGGGGTGGCGTGTCCAGCGTGAGCTCGGCATCGACTATCTCGCCTCGGCCGACCGAACTTGTCTTCCGGGGCAACCCGTCTACGCCGAACGCGGCGAGGACGGTGGACATCTGGTCGTCTTCGAGGTGGGCGCTCACAAGTGGATCCCTCAACGCAGCGAGTGCTGCACTCTCTGGCTGGACTCGAGCTCACGTCCCGTCTACGACACCCGGACGCACGGTATTCGAGACGGATTCGGCGTGTTGAACGGCAGCGCCGGGATCGCGGTTGTCAGGCGGACCACGTGGGAGCTACTCATCGTCGAGCACGACGGGAACGTAGCCGACATCATCGATCTTTCGCCATTCAGCAAGCACGTGCCGCGGGTGCTCGCCCGGGCCGACGACGGAACATTCCTCGTCGCACTGCTCACGGACTTGTTCCAGATGGATCTCATCGAGCTCGATGGCGAGGGCCGCTTGTTGTGGTACTGCTCCGGCATCGACGCGCGGGTGGGTTATCCGAGTAGCATCCAGAAGACGGCGAGCGGCAACATCCTCTTGGCGGACGAGTTCTGCCATCAAGTCGTCGAGATCGATCGCGAGGGAAAGGTCGTATGGCGGTTCGGGGAGACGGGAAACCCGGGGATGAAGGCCGGGTTGATCGCGGGCCCGCGCAGCGCGCGGGAGCTGGCGCCCGGTACCCGTCTCGTCACCGACAGCCGTAACAATCGCCTTTTGAGCACCAGAGGCACCGCCGTCGACGAGACGGTGCGAACCCCTCTTCCTCTGTGTGGACCGAGCTTCGCGGATCGCCTGCCTAACGGAAACACTTTGATCTGCGACAGCGGAAACGATTGGGTCTTCGAGCTCGATGGGAGCGGGAGCGTGGTGTGGCAGCTTGGGGAGCCCGTTGCGAAGCGTCGTTCGCTCTCATTCCCGCGCTCGGCTCAGCTCACGCCGGGCGGCACGCTCCTCGTCGCGGACACTGCGAACGATCGCATCGTGGAGTTCACTGCCGACGGCCGCGAGGCATCGGTGCTGCCGGCGGAACAAGACCTGTTCTGGCCACGCTGCGCCCGGAACCTTCCTGGCGACACGTTCTTGCTCGCGGATTCGAGACAATCGCGCGTCGTCGAGGTCGACCGAAAGGGCCGCCTCCTCCGCGAGCTCAGCCAGGTCCGGGAGGGTGACGAGATCGTCATGCTTTCCGATCCACATGACGTGCGCGGGATCGCCAATGACGAGCTTCTGATCGTCGACTCCCCCCTCAATGTCGTGCTGGCGACCCACTGGGATGGCACCGTGTCCTGGTCTCTTCGACACGCGTGCGGTACTGAGCTCCGCGACCCGCACAGCGCGCAGCAACTCGAGGACGGGCGAGTGCTCGTCAGCGATACCGGAAATCACCGCGTCGTCATCGCGGATCCGGTGACAGGCCAAGGGATCGAGCTCACCTCGTTCGTCGAGGGCGCCGAGCGGCTACGTTTTCACCACCCTCGCTACGCGGAGATGACGGATGACGGAGTCCTCGTCATCGTGGACGCCGGCAACAATCGCGTCCTCGCGGGAACTCCCGATGGCGTGCTCCTCTGGCAGATCGCCGAGGTTGCCGGATCCCCACTCCCGAGCCTGGCGCAGCCCCGGTGGCTGGAGCTACGCGGGTCGAATGAAATCTACGTCGTCGACCATCGACAGCACAGAATCGTACATTTCGTCAGGTAGCGCCCACACCAAGCTCAAGGCACTTTCTCGCGATCGTGTCCGTAGAACTCGAACGCCGACATGGCCCGGCCTTGATAGACCTTCCACGGACTCTCGTCGGGCGCGCGCTTTTGGAGGGTGACGGCCATCGCGCGAATGTGGGTCGCGACCGCGCCGCAGCACGCGCCGATGTAGCCGATGCCTCCTTGGTGCGCCTGCTCGGCAAAAGAGGCCATCTCACTTCTCGTCATCTGAAGCGGATCGAGCTCAGTGGGAAACCCCGGTAGCGCGGTAAAGTCCTTCTGCTCCGGAGGCGTTCTATAGGCGGTGGGCTGTCCGGCGAGGTGGCATGAGACGACGCTCTTCATCTCGGCCAGAAGAGGCAGCGTGGTGCTGGGATTTCGGAGGCAGTTGACGCCGACGATATCGGCTCCCGCACCCTCGAGCCGTTTCGCGCTCTCTGTCACCGAGTAACCGTCCTCCGTGACGTCCTCGTTCTCGAACGAAAGCGTCACCATCACGGGGAGCCCGCTAGGCTTGGCGCGCTCCACTGCCAAGAGCGCCTCGCCCAACCACGAATAGGTCTCTCCGATGATGAAGTCGACGCCTTCATCGATCTGAAGCTCCAATTGCTCGTCGAAGAGCTTGCGCACTCGATCCGAGCTCGTCTCATCGTCGGGGTCATACATCCACGTCAAGCTCAAGTTTCCGGACACGAGCGTATCTTCCCCCGCCACGTCACGAGCGATCCGAACTGCGGTCCGATTCATTTCTACCAGCTTGTCGGCCAGCCCGACCGTAGCGAGCTTGTCACGGCTCGCGTAGAACGTGAGAGCTTGCAGCACTTCCGAGCCCGCGGTCTTGAACTCCACGTGAAGCTGTCGAAGCGCATCCGGGTTGTTCAGCACGACTTCTGGAGTGAACGGGCCCGCCCGCACCCAGCCTCGTTTTTCGAGCTCGAGCAAATACCCCCCGTCACCCAGTACTGGACCTTCCGCAAGGCGTTCCAGGATTCCTTTTTTCACGCTTCGCTCCTTATTCATCAAACGCTCGCCGCCTTCCGGGCGGACAGAAGCACGAGAATAGACAATACCGGCCCGAAGAACAACGGATGGATCTCTCCGAGATAAGCCACGCGCTGGTAGATGAAGAAGTGCGAGACGAGCCCCGAAGCACCACCCACCAAGATGCTCCAGAAACCAAGCTTCGGATGGACGCGCGCGTCGTACATCGCAAAGAGGACCGGAAAGAACACGGCCGAGTGATAAACGATGACAGACAAAACGACCGCATCGACGATGCGCGGCGCACCGAGCGCCACCCCAAGAGCCAACGCCGCCACCACGAAGATCGACAGGCGAGATATGAGCAGTAGCTTTTCATCGGAAGCGCTCGAGCGAACATGTCGCTCGTAGATGTCCTTGACGAAAAGCGACGAGCTGGCGGACAGGTAGGAGGATGCCGTGGACATCGTCGCCGCGAGGATCGCGGTAAGAAACAGACTCCGCAATCCTTCCGGGAACACTCGGCTGATGAGGGCTGGAAAGGCTTCATCGTGCGCAGCGAGGTCGGGGACGAGCACCGAAGCGGTCAACCCCAATAGCGCAACCGCTCCCCCGAAAACGAGATAGTTCAACCCCGTGTAGACGTATGCGAAGCGCGCGATCTCAGGGTTTTTGGCGGCGAAGACTCGCTGCAAGTACGCTTGGTCGGTACCGTAAGAGTAAAAGCACAACGCCACCCAGGCCAGCGGTTCCATCACCCCCAGGGTGGTTAGGTCGAACCGTTCGGGCGGAAGCGCCTGCCGCAACCCATCCCATCCGTCGACGTAGGTCCAGGCGAGGGGCACCGCAATCACGACCGCGATCATGAGGACGAAGTAGCACACCACGTCGGTCCACACGACGGCGAGAAGCCCGCCCGCGAAAGTGTAGAGAACGAAGCCTAGAGTGACGACCACGGCGGTGATCTCACGCGGAAGACCCAGCAACGTCGACAGGGTCAACGCCGAAACGAGAATCTGAACTGCGATAAAGATGGTGCTGCTCAGCAGTTGACTCACGGAAGCCAGAACGCGGGCCCGCTCACCGTAGTGGTTGCCGAGAAATTCCGGGACGGTGTAGAGCGAGAGTTTTCGAAACGCGACGGCCACCGTGAAGCCGAGCAAGATCCACGCGGGCACCGCGGCGTAGTTCCAATAGACGCCTGCGAGGCCGATGGAGTAGGCGAGGCCCGCGCCTCCCACCAGCCCCGAGCCGTTGAACTCGGTCGCGGCGAGGCTGAGGGCAACGGGCCACTTGCGAAGGCTACGGCCACACAGATGAAAGTCTTCACTCGTGTGGACGCGCCCCGAGGCCCACTTGCCGATCCCGGTCAGTAAGGCAAGGAAGCCGCCAAGGACGATGAGATCGATCATCAGGGTCGGAAGTCGGCGAGAGCGACGTGCGCGGCATTGTAGCCGGGCGCTCCGGTGACCCCGCCTCCCGGGTGGGCACCCGCGCCGCAGAGATATAACCCTTCGATAGGGCTGCGATAGCGGGACCAACCAGGCACCGGTCTCATGAAGAACAACTGCTCCAAGCTCAAGTCCCCGTGAAAGATGTTGCCTTCGGTCAGTCCGTACTCGCGCTCGAGATCCAACGGAGTCAGTATTTGTCGCGCGACGACGGCCCCGGGCACGTTCGGAGCGTAGCGGCCAATCATCTCGAGGACGCGATCTCCGAAATGCTCGCGCTCAGCATCCCAGGTCGACTTTCTCAGCCGGTAGGGCACGTATTGCACGAAACACGTGAGGATGTGCCGATCCGGAGGCGCCAGCGTGTCGTCGACGTTAGAGGCCACGACGCAATCCACCCAAAGCTCCTCCGGTATCTCACCGAGCTTCGACCGATGGTACGAGCGCTCCGCGAACTCGAGAGAGGGCACGAGCGTGAAGACCGAGCGCCGGGCGGCGTCCGCGCCTTCCGGCATTTCGATGACCCGTGGCTCCTCGGAGAGAACCAGGTTCACTTTCGCGGAGGGCCCGTCCATCTTGATGCCCCGCACAGCGGTGACGAACTCGGGGGGTAGGTCGGCGACATCCACGAGCCCGAGAAACGTTCGCTTCGGATCCGCGTTCGACAACACGATCTTTGCCTTCACTTCTCGACCGTCTTCGAGTACGACCGCCCGAATGCGTCCGTCGCTCGTGAGGATCTTGTCAACCGAAGCTTCGGTCAGTAGCGTCGCTCCGAAATCTCGACACGCGCTCGCCATCGCTTCGGTGATGCTTCCCATCCCACCAATGACGTGTCCGAAGAAACCCTGCTGATCGTGCTCGCCGCCGCTCAACAAATGAAACAAGAGCCCTAGCGCGGTGCCGGGATGATACGGCCCTCCGTGTTTACCGTAGACGTTGTTGGCGAGAAACATCGTCTTGACCTTGTCGCTCTCGAATGATCGGTCGAGATAGTCGCCGAGGCTTCCGGTGAGAAACGCGACCATCCGCTCCAGCTCTTCGCCTCGAATCCCTCGAAAACGCTTGCCGAGACGAAACATCTCGAAAAGACCCGCCATCCCACGGGCGCGGATGTCCGGTGGCGGCTCGAGAAAGAACGGTTGCAGATATCGAGCGAGGCTCTTCAGCTCTCCATCCAGTCGGAGGAACGTCCGCGCGTCGGGCTCCGAGATCCGGCTCCACTCGGCAGCGGTGCGATCCGGATCCGACCACCACCCGACGACGTCTCCGTCCAGAAAGGGCACTTGAAGCGCCGGCTCGCACGGCACCATACGAAGCCCTCGTTCTCCGAGCTTCAAGTCACGGATCACTTCCGGCCGGAGCATGCTCGCGATGTACGACGTCGTCGATGCCCGACAGCCCGGGGCAATCTCTTCGGTGACCGCACAGCCCCC